>JAFAEU010000405.1 GCA_023423855.1 Pseudomonadota bacterium
CAGCAGCCTCGCGCGCGGCCTGTCCATGTCGCGCCATGTCGCCGGGCTGCGGGCTGCAAGGGCGAGGAACTGGATCGCCCGGCGCATGTCCCGTGCAGGCATCGGGCGGCGGAACACGTGAAAGGGCCGATGTCTCGAAGTATCGCGAAGCCACAGGAGAAGGGACACATGGGACGCAGCATGCTTGCCGGACTGGTATTGACCCTGGCGTTGCCCGGATGCGCCGAATCGGCCGCGCCCGGCAGCACGGACGGCGCGACGGCGGAGGTGGCGTCGGCGCTGGTCGCCTCGACCGGCGGAAAGACGCCCCTTCGCATCGAGCGGGTGATCGACCAGGGGCTCAAGTTCCCGACGGCCATCGCCAGCCCGCGCGACGGCAGCGGCCGCATGTTCGTGCTCGAGCGCGACGGTCGCGTTCGCATCCTCGACCGCGACGGCAAGCTGCAACCGGAGCCGTACTACGACCGTACGGTCACCACCGATGACATCGAGCAGGGCCTGCTCGGCCTCGCCTTCGACCCTGCGTTCCGCGACAACGGGCGGCTGTACATCGCGTACAACGGGGCCGCGACCGGCGAGCAGTGGAGCATGGTGCTGCGCAGGCTCGAGGCGAAGGACCCGGCGGCGAACCGGTTCGCCGGCGACGACGATGTCCTGATGCGGGTGCCGGGCCTGGTCGCCAACCACAACGGCGGCGACCTGCATTTCGGCCCCGACGGGATGCTGTACTGGAGCATCGGCGCCGGCACCGGGCAGGCGGAAGAGCACGCGCACGCCCGCAGCACGGACAGCCTGCTGGGCAAGATCCTGCGCATCGACGTGCGCGCCGGCGCGAGCGGGGAAAGGAATCGCTGCGGCGAACGCGGCAGCGCGCCCTACGCGATCCCGGCCGACAACCCCTTCGCAGGCAGGAAGGGCGAATGCGGCGAGATCTGGCTGTATGGCCTGCGCAATCCGTGGCGGTTCGACATCGATCCGTCGAACGGCGAGATCTGGATTGGCGACGTGGGTGTGAATCGCGAAGAGATCACCCGGTTCCGCCCCGGCGAGGACTCCCGCGACCTCGGCTTCCCCGCCTGCCAGGGCAGCGACGCCTGGCCGCAGACCGGTGCCACCGACTGTCCGGCGAAAACCGGCACCACGCCGCCGCTGTACGAATACGCCGGCGGCGACCATGGTCGTTGCGCGGTCACCGGCGGTGTCCGCTATCGCGGCGCGATCGCCGCGCTGCAGGGCGCCTACGTGTTCTCCGACTCGTGTTCGAGCGAGCTGCTGGTGGGCCGTTTGTCCGCCAGCGGAGCGCTGCAGGTCGAATCGATCGACAGCGGCATCGCGCCCGGCTACGGCACGATCGCCTCGTTCGGCGAGGACGAGGACAATGAACTGTGGTTCGTCAACCACGAGAACGGTGGCGTGTACCGCATTCGCTGAGCGCGGCATTTGTCTCTACCCGCTCCACCCGCCTTGCTGTCATCCCGAGCGCAGCGAGGGATCTTCCTTGGCTGCCTCCGGACGGAGATCCCTCGCTGCGCTCGGGATGACACTTGGGGAAGGATGGGGCCGTCTTGCAGGGCAGCGATCGTCGTGAATCGAATCACGCGGCCAGCCGCCTGCACGGTGCGCGGAACAGGTACAGCGCGAGCCAGTCCGGGCGGAACCGGCCGTCCCGGTCGACGATGCCCGATTGTTCGAAGCCGAGGCGCCCGAGCAGCCACGACGGCCGTGCATCGACGGCGTTCATCACCGGGTCGCTGGTGAACGCGAGCTCGTAGCCCGCGGCCTGCGTGCGCGCCAGCACCTTGTCGTCGTAGCGGCCGTGCGGGTACGACATCGTCGCCGGCGGCGGCGCGTCGAGGTGTTCGCCGACGATGCGCCGGGCCGTCGCGAGTTCGGCATCGAGATCCTCTGCCCGGGTCATCGGCACATGGGTCTTGCCGTGCACGCCGATGGCGACGCCGCCGGCGTCGAGTTCGCGCAGTTCGGCACGGGTGACCATCTGCCGCCGGCCGTCGTCCAGCGCCTGTGCGAACGGCACCAGTACTTCGTTGCGCCGGGATGGCGGCAGGGCCTCCAGCGCCGCGATCACCCGGCGCAGCCCCTCGATGGATTCCTCCGGTGCCGGCGCCAGCGCCACGCCCTGGTCGGCCAGCGCCGACGCGAGGGCGGCTACCGTGATTCGGCCCTGGCGCAGGGCGCCGATCAGGCGCTCCTGGAAGAATGGTTCGTCGCGATCGACCACGTCGGCGACCGCGAACAGCAGCGCCGGCATGTCCGCGGCGCGCAGCCGGGGCAGGGCGTGGGCGTGGTTGTCGGCCCAGCCGTCGTCGAAGGTGACGAGCAGCGGGCGGTCGGGCAATGGCGCCCCGTCGCGGCGCGCGGCCAGGACCTGGTCGGTCGAGACGACGTTGTAGTGCCGCCGGAAGAACGCGAGGCAGCGCTCCAGCAGCCCCGCCTCCAGCGTGTAGTCAGGATCGCACGAGGCCCAGCGTGGATCCTGCTCGGTCAGCACGCGGTGGAACATGATCACCGTCAGCGCGCGGCGGTTGCGCAGGCGGTGGTACAGCCCGAGCAGGCCGCTGCGATAGAGTGCGCGCTTGACCAGATCCGCCGCCATGGCCGACATCCCCGAAACCTCCGTCATCATACCCACCTGGAACCGGCGCGACCTCGTCGTCCGGGCGATCGATTCGGTGCTGGCGCAGACGCGCCCGGTGGCCGAGATCATCGTCGTCGACGACGGTTCCACCGACGGCACCGGCGACCATCTTGCCGCCCGATACGGGGAACGGATTGTCTGTGTCCGTCAGGCCAATGCCGGCGTCTCGGCCGCGCGCAACCGCCGGCTCGCGCTGGCCCGCGG
>JAFAEU010000406.1 GCA_023423855.1 Pseudomonadota bacterium
CGCCTTCGACGATGCGCGCGCCGCGCGCCGAACGCGCTGCGATGCGGCCGATGCGTTCGATGCGGTCGCCCCGCACCAGCACGTCGGCCGCATGCGCAGGCGCGCCGGTGCCGTCGACCAGGCGCACGTCGCGGATCAGCAGCGCGGTCGTGGACCTGGCGCGTGCGCCCGGGGACAGGCAGGCCGATGCCGCGCCCGCGGCGATCGCGGCCAGGAACTCGCGTCGTGACCAGTGCATGCGGGGATCCTCGTCGTCGCGGCGATCCGCAGTATGGAAGCCGGGGCAAGGCGTGGCCAGTGAACAGACTCCCTGCGGTCGCGAGCATCGTGGCCGGCGCCGCTCCGGACGATGCGTCCGGGCCTGCGGCAGGGACGGATCGCGTCGTTCCGGAACGGCGATGCGTCTGCGCCGTGGCGCGACTCTGCCACGCCCGGCACGAACGGCATCCGGTTTTTGAGGTAGGTTGCCTTCATCCACCTTCGGAGGACGGATCCATGCATCAATTCACCGCGTGCGCATCGCGGTCGTGGACGATCCTGTCCACGGCCGCATTCTGCCTCCTGCTGGCGGCATGCTCGCCGTCCGGCGACGGCGCGGCGACCGCCGGGGCCGTGGAGCCGTCGGGAACCGCGTCGCGAACGGTCGCCTTCGTCGGCGTCAACGTCGTGCCGATGGACCGCGAGACGGTGCTGGAGGACCACACGGTCGTCGTCGAGGACGGACGGATCGTGTCGGTCGCGCCGAGCGATGCGGCGCGGGTGCCGGAGGGCGCACGGCGGATCGAGGGCGCCGGGCGCTGGCTGATGCCGGGGCTGGCGGAGATGCACGGCCACGTGCCGGGTCCGGACGATGCCGCCTACGCCGAAGACGTGCTGTTCCTGTACGTGTCCAACGGCGTGACCACGGTGCGCAACATGGCCGGGAACGCGTCGCACCTGGCGCTGCGCGAACGGATCGCGAACGGCGAACTGCCCGGGCCGACCCTGCATGCGGCCAGCCCGTGGTTGAGCGACGAGAAGGCCGGTACGCCGGAGCGCGCCGAACAGGCGGTGCGCGAGTACCACGCGGCGGGCTTCGACCTGCTCAAGATCGGCAGCATCCCGCCCGATGCCTATGCGCGCATGGCGCAGACCGCGCACGCGCTCGGCATGCCGTTCGCCGGGCACGTGCCGGGCGAGGTCGGGCTGGTCGGTGCGCTCGATGCGCGGCAGGCGTCGATCGACCACTTCGACAGCTACGCCGAGTTCCTCGCCGCACAAGGCGCCGGCTTCGCGACGCGCGACAAGGGCTTCTTCGGCAGCGGCGTGGCGGACCTGCTCGACGTCGACCGCATCCCGGATGCGGTGGCGCGGACGCTCGCGGCCGGGACGTGGAACGTGCCGACGCTGAGCCTGGTCGAGCACCTGGCCTCGCCCGAACCGGCCGAGGCGATGATCGAGTGGCCGGAGATGCGCTACATGCCCAGGGGCGTGCGCGACGGCTGGGTGGCCGCCAAGCGCGGGTTCAAGGCGCGCGACACCTTCCAGCCGGCGGCCGCGCAACGGTTGGTCGAGGTGCGCCAGCGGTTGCTCAAGGCGCTGCACGACGCGGGTGCGCCGATCGCGCTGGGTTCGGATGCGCCGCAGTTCTTCAACGTGCCCGGTTTCTCGATCCACCACGAGATGCGGATGATGGCCGCGGCCGGACTCACGCCCTATGAGGTGCTGGCCACGGGCACGCGCGAACCGGCGCGCTATTTCGGTACGCCGGAGGCGTTCGGCACGGTCGAACCCGGCCGGCGCGCCGATCTGGTCCTGCTCGAGGCCAATCCGCTCGACGACCTCGCGAACGTGCAGCGGCGCGCGGGCGTGATGGTGGGCGGACGGTGGTGGCCGGAGGAGGAGATCCAGTCGCGGCTGCAGGAGATCGCGGAGGCGGTGGCCGGTCGGGACGCCGGCTGAGCGCCCGTCCGAAGTTCCGGAACCTGCTCGTCATCCCGGCGAACGCCGGGATGACGAGTCCCGGTTACTCGTCCTGCGCGGCGTCCATGATCATCTGCGCGGCCAGGTAGAGCCGTCGCGGGATGGCGTCGACGAGCACGTACTCGTCGTCGTTGGTGTGGTAGCCGTAGCCCGGCAGGCCCAGTGCTTCGATCACCGGCTTGCCGGAGCGGGCGGCGAAGGCGGCGTCGGTGCCGCCGCCGATGACGGGGGCGACGGCGAGGTCGTGGCCGAGGCTGTTGTAGATGCCGATCGCCCGGGCGATGAGGGCCTTGCCGGCGTCGTCGGCGGTGAAGGCGGGGCGGCCGGGATCGATCGCGAGTTCGATGGCGGTGCCTTCGACGCCGGACTCCGAGGCCAATCGCGTGACGTCGGCCGACAGCGCCTCGAACAAGGCATTGGTCGGATAGCGCACGTCCGCCTCCAGCGTGGCGCTGTCCGGGACGATGTTGCGGACGGCGCCCGAGCGCGCGACGGTCCAGTTGAAGCGCAGCTTGCCGGGTCCCTGGTCCAGTCCGGCCGTGCGCTGCACGAAGTCGGCGGCGGCGACCAGCGCGTTCGCGCCGAGCTCGGGCGCGACGCCGGCGTGCGCCGAGCGTCCGCTGACGGTGGCCACCACCGAACCGATGCCGGACGTGCCGTAGGTGAGGCCTTCCGGGCTGGTGCCGGTCGGTTCGAAGGAGAGGATGGCGTCGCTTTCGCCGGCCAACTGCTCGATCAGGGCGCTGGACCCGGCGGAGCCCTGTTCCTCGTCGGTGTTGAACAGCACGGCGATGCTGCCGAAGTCGGTGAAGCCGCGGTCCTCGAGCAGCCTGAGTGCGTGCAGGATCACGGCGATGCCGGACTTGGCGTCCGCGATGCCCGGCCCGTAGGCGCGGTTGCCGTCGACGCGGAACGGCGCGTTCGCCAGACTGCCGCGCACGTACACGGTGTCCATGTGCGCCATCAGCAGCAGGCGCCTGCCGCCGCTGCCCTGCAGGCGGCCGACGATGTTCTCGCCCACGCTGGCGCCGCCCGTGCGCGCGCCGGTCGTGGGATGGCGGGTGACGGTGAAGCCGAGCGCCTGCAGTTCCCGCTCCAGCAGGTCGCTCATCTGCGCCATGCCGGTTTCGTCGTCGGTGCCGGTTTCGATGTTCACCAGGCGCTCCAGCGTGGCGAGCGCGGCGGGGGCCTGCGCG
>JAFAEU010000408.1 GCA_023423855.1 Pseudomonadota bacterium
TCGCAGTGCTCCTCGATCACGCCGCCAAGCGCCCGCACCGCGCGCGCGAGCGCGGCGACGTAGCGGTCCGGCCGCAGCTGCGCGTCGCCGGGATACAGCACCGCGCCGGCGACGCCCTCGCGCAGCGCCGGCTCCTGCGCGAGCAGGGTCGGCCCGTCGATCACCTCGCAGTCGATGCCCAGCTCGCGCAGCGGCGGCAGCCGGCGCACGGTGGCGTCCAGTTCGGCGGCGTCGCGGAACACGGAGCAGGTGCCCGGTTCGGCGTACTCGCAGTCGGGCGCGTGCCGCGCCACCCAGTCGGGATAGGCTGCGCGCGAGGCGTTGAGGATCGCCGCGCGCGCGCGCGCCGAGGCGGCCCAGTCACGTTCGTTGCAGCGCGCGGCGAAGCGCAGCATCCACTGCCACAGCGCGGGATCGAAGCGCGGCTTGACGTAGAACGGCGCGTCCGGCGTCAGCATCCAGCGCAGCGCCTTGGCCACCATCCCCGGCGCATGCAGCGGTCCGGCATGGCTCGGCGTCAGCGTGCCGCAGTTGCCGTGCGAACTGCCGCCACCGACGCGGCCGGCGTCGACCACCCGCACCGAGCGCCCGCGTTCGAGCAGGCACAGCGCGCTGGCCAGACCCGACACGCCGGCGCCGATGACGAGGAGGTCGCTGCGTTCGCTCATGCGCAAAGTGTAGCGGCGAACGCGATGCCGGCAGGGACCCTTTGCGCCATCAAAGCCGCAACTGCGGACGCCTGCCGTAGGCCAGCCAGCGCCACAGCCACTCCATCGGCCCGAAGCGGAAGCGCGACAGCCACCAGCCGCTGGCGACGACCTGCAGCGCGAACACCGCGCACACCAGCAGCACCTGCCCCGCGCGCCCCACCTGCCCCCACAGGCCGAAGCCATAGACATAGAACAGCGTCGAGGCGACCAGCGACTGCAGCAGGTAGTTGCTCAGCGCCATGCGCCCTGCCGGCGCCAGCCACGACAGCAGCCTCAACACCCCGGGCGTGCCGAGGCCGAGCACGACCAGTGCGAGATAGCCCAGCGCCAGCGGCAGGTTGCCCAGCAGCATCAGGCCGGTCGCCAGCAGCATCGGCCCCATCTCGCGCATGCCGTCGAAGCTCGTCCCGACGCCGACGCTCAAGGCCACGAACGCCAGCCCGACCGGGATCGTCCACAGCGCCAGCCGCGCGAACCAGCCGCGCTGCGCGTGGACGTCGTGCATGCGCCCGCTGCGCACCAGCCACGCGCCGAGCATGAACACCGACAGCGCCATCGGCACCACCATCATCGCCGCCGGCAGGGCCACCGTGGCGAAATCGCGCGCACGCTGCAGCACGACCTGCCAGTAGCCACCTTCGGCGTAAATGCGCGCCGCCGCGGCCGCCGCAGCATCCGTCTCCTCGCCTGCCTTCGCGAATTCGGCGGTCGCCTCCGCCGGCAGCACGGACAGCAGCGCTCCACCGACGACGGTCAGGGCCGCCAGTGCCGCATAGACGCCGATACCCAGCCCCAGCCGCGCGCGGTTGCCGATCTCGCCGAGCGCCATCAGCAGCAGGCCGGCGATGGCGTAGGCATGCAGGATGTCGCCCGGCCACAGCAGCAGCGCATGCAGCAGGCCGAACGCCAGCAATACCACGCAGCGCCGCGCATAGGTGCGCCGGAACTGCGCGCCGTGGCCGCCGCGCGTGGACATCACCGCGAAGCCCATGCCGAACAGCAGCGAGAACAGCACCCAGAACTTGCCCTGCACGAACACGTACACCAGCCAGGCGGCGCTGCGGTCGATCCCGGCCGCGGCCGGATCGATGCCCGATCCCATCTGCTGGAACGGCCGCGTGAACCACTCGATGTTCATCAGGAAGATGCCCAGCAGCGCGAAGCCGCGGACCACGTCCAGCGCAGGGATGCGCTGCGCCGCGTCGATCGGCGCGAACGCCCCGGGCAGCGGCGGCACGGCGGGAGGCACCCTGCCCGCGCTCACAGCTTCCAGCCCACCAGGTTCCAGGCCCACAGCATGTACGCGGCCAGCACGTACACCGCCACCGCGAGCGTATGCCGCAGCTTGCGCCACAGGCCCCAGCCCTTCGCCCGCCAGGCCGCGCGCAGGTGCAGCACGTCGACCAGCACCAGCACGAACAGCACCGGCGTCGACCACAGCAGCGCGGTCAGCAGCGTGCCGGGATAGCCGTAGAACACCGCGGTCTCGTCCGCTGTGGCGCCCTGGACGTACACCAGCACCAGCGCCACGAATGCCAGCCACGCCAGCGCCGTCACGTACAGCCAGAACGCCGCGCGGCGCGACGCGGGCGCGGCGGAATCGCGCCGGCCGCGCCGCAGCCAGCCGCCCACCAGCACCAGCAGCGACACCGCGCCCGCCAGCACCAGCACCGACAGCAGCGTCTCGCCCTGCTGCAGCGTCCCGGCGCGCTCGAACACGTTGTGCCCCGAGGCGTTGCCGAAGCCGGCGATGCCACCGTCCTCGTCCTCGTAGAAGACGATGCGGCCGGGCCCTTCCGCCGCGCGGAACACCAGCCCGCCCTCGGGCACCCAGCGCCGGCTGTCGCCGCCGGCGATGACGACCAGGCTGTTGTCCTCGGCTGCGGCGACCTGCACCGTGGACAGCAGGAACGCCTTCTCCGCGCTGGAGTAGTTGCCGCGCTTGCCGTTGTAGCTGCCGGCGAAGCGCGAGGCGTCGAAGCCTTCCGGCGCGGCCGCGGGCGGCGGCGTGCGCGCGCGTTCGAAATAGCGTTCCAGCACCTTCTCCGGCAGTTGCGCCGCGAAGCGCCGCCCGGTGTCGGTATTGGTGGAGACGAAGATGCCGACGCCGGCCTCCGGCGCCACCGACATCATCGAGTGGAACCAACTGGTCGCGCCGCCGTGGCCGAGCACGCGCAGCGCGCCGACGCGCGTGTCGAAGAAGCCGTAGGAGAAGCCGCCCACCTGCGGCGCGTTGCGGAACAGCGGCTCGCCCAGCAGCCGCGCAAGCTGCGACGGCGACAGCACCTCCACGCCGTCGAGCTCGCCGCCGCGCAGCAGCATGCGCATGTAGCGGCCCATGTCCGCGGCGGTACTCGACGCGCCGCCGGCCGGCCCGGCATGGGCGACGTGCTCGAAGACCTGCGGCTTGAACGCGCCGCCGCTGCGCCGGAAGCCTTCCGACCAGCGCCCTTCGAACGCGGGGCCCGCATTGCGCGGATCGCCCTCGCGCAGGGGCTCGCGGAACGTGGTCAGGCGCATGCCCATCGGCTCGAACAGCCGGCGCTCGGCCAGCGCGTCGAACTGCGTGCCGGACACCTGCTCCACCAGCGCGCCGAGCAGTGCGACCGAATAGTTCGAATACACCGCGAACGTGCCCGGTGCGCGCACGCGCTTCGGCCGGTGCCGCTGCAGGTATTCGGTCGTGGTCAGCACCCGCTCGGCGCGGTCCACGAACAGGTGCCCCATCGCCGAGTCCTCGAAGCCGGCGGTGTGGGTGAACAGGTGCCGCACCAGCACCGGCGGATAGCCC
>JAFAEU010000417.1 GCA_023423855.1 Pseudomonadota bacterium
GCTGGTGTTCGGCGTCGGCATGATCGCCGGCAACCTGCTCGGCGGACGGATCGCCGACCGCGGCGTGCCGCGCGCGCTGCTGGCGACCCTGCTTGCGCTCACGGTCGTGATGGGGCTGACGACGTTCGCATTGCACAGCCGCTGGGCGATGGTGCTGTTCACCGGCCTGCTCGGCGCCGCCGCGTTCGCCACCGTCTCGCCGCTGCAGATGTGGGTGCTGCAGCGCGCGGCCGGCGCGCAGAATCTCGCTTCGAGCCTGAACATCGGCGCGTTCAACCTCGGCAATGCCTTCGGCGCCTGGCTCGGCGGCGCGGTGCTCGCGCGCGGCCTCGGCCTGGAGGCGCTGCCGTGGATCGGCGCGCTGGTGCCGCTGTCGGCGTTCATGGTGGCGTGGATCGCGATCCGCGCGGAACGCGCACACAATGCCCTGCCCGCCTGCGCCGACGCCGCCTGACATCATGACCGACGGCCTCCAGCGCATCCTGACATCCAGCTCCAGTCTTTCCCCCGGGACTACACCATGAAAGCCATCGCACTGACCCGCTACCTCCCGATCGACGATCCGCAATCGCTGCTCGACGTGGAACTCGACGCGCCTGTCGCCACCGGCCGCGACCTTCTGGTCCGGGTCGAGGCCGTCTCGGTGAATCCGGTCGACACCAAGCTGCGTGCGCCCAGGCCGCAGGTCGAGGCGCAGCCGAAGGTGCTCGGCTACGACGCCGCCGGCGTGGTCGAGGCGGTCGGCCCCGAGGTGACCCTGTTCAAGCCCGGCGATGCGGTCTACTACGCCGGCGACGTGACGCGCCCCGGCAGCAACGCGCAGTTCCAGCTGGTGGACGAGCGCCTCGCCGCGAACAAGCCGGACTCGCTCGACTTCGCCCAGGCCGCCGCGCTGCCGCTGACCGCGATCACCGCCTGGGAGCTGCTGTTCGAGCGCATGGGCTATGCGTTCGAAGGTGGCGGCGAAGGCAAGTTGCTGCTGGTCATCGCCGGCGCCGGCGGCGTGGGTTCGATCGCGATCCAGCTGGCGAAGCTCGCCGGCTTCACCGTGATCGCCACCGCCTCGCGCGAGGACACGATCGCCTGGTGCCGCGAACTCGGCGCCGACCACGTCGTCGACCATCACCAGCCGCTGGCGCCGCAGCTGCAGGCTCTCGGCTTCGACGCGATCGACGCCGCGGTCAACCTCGCCGACACCGACCGCTACTGGACCGAACTCGGCGAACTGCTCGCGCCGCAGGGGCACGTGGGCCTGATCGTCGAGCCGTCCGGCGCGCTGAAGATCGGCGACCCGTACAAGGCCAAGTGCATCGGCATCCACTGGGAAATGATGTTCGCGCGCCCGCGCTTCCGCACCGCCGACATGGGTGAACAGGGGCGCATCCTCGCGCGCGTGGCCGAACTGCTCGACGCCGGCCGCCTGCGCGGCACGCTGCGCGAGACGCTGTCGCCGATCAATGCCGCCAACCTGCGCGAGGCGCATCGCCGGCTCGAATCCTGGCGTACGATCGGCAAGCTGGCGCTCGCGGGCTGGTAGTCGCCGCACGACCCACGCCGTCTCGTCGCGTCCACGCGGGCCACTGGAACGATGTGGCCCGCGGGGGCGCCGGATCGTGGCTGCGGTTGCGGCGACAATATCGCGCATGACCCTTCCCCCGCTCGCCGCACAACGCATGAGCAAGCTGCTGCTCGGCCTGTTCCTCTACGGCATCGCCATCAGTCTGATGGTGCGCGCCGGACTGGGCGTCGCGCCGTGGGACGTGCTGACCCAGGGCATGGTGCGGCTCACCGGACTGTCCTTCGGCCTGCTCACCAACCTGATCGGCGTGGTCGTGCTGCTGGCGTGGTGGCCGCTGCGGCAGAAGCCGGGGCTGGGCACGGTGCTGAACGTGCTGCTGATCGGCCCCAGCGCGCAGTTCGGACTGTGGCTGCTGCCGGATTTTGCGGCCTGGTGGCAGCAGGTGTTCGCCTTCGCTGCCGGCCTGTGGCTGCTGGCGCTGGCGACCGGGCTGTACATCGGCGCGCGCTTCGGGCCAGGCCCGCGCGATGGCTTGATGACCGGCCTGCACGCCCGCTTCGGCTGGCCGATCTGGGCGGTGCGCACCGCGATCGAGGGCTCGGTGCTGCTGGTCGGCTGGTGGCTGGGCGGCACGGTCGGCCTGGGGACGCTGGCCTTCGCGCTGCTGGTCGGTCCGCTGGTCGGCGTGACCCTGCCCTGGTGCGATACCCGGCTGCCGGTCGCCGAACCGCAGGCCAGCCCCGCCTGATCCGGGCCCGCGGCCCGCAGCCGCGAGGGGATGACGGGCCGGCGCTTGCCGGGAGACGGGTTTCGCGGCATCGTGCGCGCTCCATACGCCAGCGTATCCGGACATGACGGCCGCCAGCAGCGATCCCTCGACGCCCTACCCGCACCTGTTCCAGCCGCTCGACCTGGGCTTCACCACGCTGCGCAACCGGGTGCTGATGGGCTCGATGCACACGGGGCTGGAGGATCGCCGCCGCGATTTCCCGAAGCTCGCCGCCTATTTCGCCGAGCGCGCCGCGGGCGGCGTGGCGCTGATCGTCACCGGTGGCTTCTCGCCGAACATGGAAGGCTGGCTGACGCCCTTCGCCAGCAAGCTCGGCTGGCCCTGGGAGGCGCGCAAGCA
Source organism: Pseudomonadota bacterium (assembly GCA_023423855.1). GTDB lineage: Bacteria > Pseudomonadota > Gammaproteobacteria > Xanthomonadales > Xanthomonadaceae > Luteimonas. The sequence continues at coordinate 2,649 of JAFAEU010000417.1, forward strand.
TCGCCAGGTCACCGACGCCGTGCACGCGCACGACGCGAAGATCTGCCTGCAGCTGCTGCACGCGGGCCGCTACGCCTATCACC
>JAFAEU010000439.1 GCA_023423855.1 Pseudomonadota bacterium
ATCCCGAACCCTTCGACTGCGCTCAGGGCAGGCATTGCAGGATGACGATCATGAAAAAGCCCGGCAATCGCCGGGCTTTTTCATGCGCATGGCACCAGCCGCTACAGCCGAGACTCGACCACCGTCACCTTCATCTGCCTGCGCAGCGCGCGCAGCATGGTGTCCGCGTCCTCGCGGCCGAGCAGCGCCGCCATCTGCTGCCGGAACATGTCGCGCTCGGCGTCCGTCGCTTCCTTGGTGTCGCCCGGCGTGACCTTGTCCACCGTGAACACCACGAAGCCGCCGTCGGGCAGCGCCACCTTGCCCGGCGAGACCTTGCCCTCGGCCGGCACCGGCGCGCGGAAATAGGCTTCGGCGGCCGCCGCGTCGGGCACCGGCGCACCGCGCGGCACGCCAAGCATGTTCTGCCGCTGCAGCGAACGCGCGTCCGCCAGCGCCTGCAGGCTCTCGCCGGCCTCGAGCTTTTCGACCAGCGCCTGCGCATCGGCCTCCACGCGCTTGCGGGCACGATCGCCGCGGATCGCGGCGACGATCGCCTCGCGCGCCTCGTTGACCGTCAGCGCGCGCTCGGGCTCGTGACTGGCCACGCGGATCAGCACGTTGCGGTCCGGCCCGACCTCGATCGGATCGCTGACGGTGCCATCCTGCACGAGGCTGTCGGAGAACGCCGCACGCTGCACCGCCGGCATCGCGACCACGCCCTCGCCCTCGCCGCGCGCGATCGGACCCGCCGTCTTCACCTCGAGACCGGCCTGCTTCGCCGCCGCGGTCAGTTCGGTCGGATTGCGGTAGACCTCATCGACGAAGCCGCCGACCAGGTCGTTGAACGCGCGCTCGCGGTCGGCCTGCGCCTGTTCCTGCGCCAGCGTCTCGCGCACCTGCTCGAACGGCACCTGGTGGCCGGTCTGGATCTCGCGCAGCTGGATCACGTGCCAGCCGAAGGGGCTCTTGACCGGATCGCTGATGCTGCCCGCCTGCGCCGCGAACACCGCGTCCTCGAACGGCTTGACCATGGCGCCATCCTGGCGGATCCAGCCCAGGTCGCCGCCGCTGGCCGCCGATCCCGGATCGCCCGGATTCGCCTTCGCCAGTTCCGCGAAATCCGCGCCAGCCTGCCGCGCCTGCTGCGCAAGTTGCTGCGCCTTGTCCTGCGCCGCCTTCTGCGTCGCGGCGTCCGCGCCCTCTTCCACCGGCACCAGGATGTGCGAGACCAGGCGCTGCTCGGGTTCGACGAAGCGCGTCTTTTCCTGCTCGTAGCGCTGGCGCAGCGCGGCTTCGTCGGGCTCGGCCACGGGCGGCAGCGCGCTGTCGTCGATCTCCACGTATTCGAGGGTCACCCGCTCCGGCGCGCGGTATTCGTTGCGGTGCGCGTCGTACCAGTCCTGGATCTCCTTGGCGCTGACCGCCGCGGTATCCGCGGCCGGCGCCGGCAGCACGACGAACGACACGTCGCGGCGCTCGCCCAGCAGCTGCATCATCCGCTCGGTCTCGCCCGGCGTGGTGAACGCCGACTGCGCGACCTGCCCGCGCAGCAGCGCCGCCTGCAGGTCGTTGCGCACCAGCTCCTGGAAGCCCTGCGGCGTATAGCCCTGCGCCTGCAGCGTCAGCATGTAGCGCTGCTGGTCGAACTGGCCGTCGACCTGGAACGCGGGAATCGCGTTGATCTCCTCGCGCACCTGGGTGTCGCCGACGACCATGCCGTCGCGCACCGCGGCCAGCTTCAGCGCCTTCTGGTCGATCAGCGCCTCGAGGATCTCGCGCTTGGTCTCGGGCGATTCGAACGCGCGCGCGTCGAACTGCTCGCCCTCGACCTGGCGCCGCCGCTGGCGCTCGTTCTCGAACGCATTGCGGAACTCCTCGGGGCTGACTTCCTCCGACTGCCACGCGAACTTGCGCACCAGCCACCAGTCCGGCGCCGAGCGCCACCACGAGGGCTGCACCTCGACCTTGGCGGCGTAGTTGGCGCCGCTCTGGAACAGGTACTGCTCCATGCCGAAGAACGCGAACGGAATGGCGAGGAGCGCGACGATGACGATCGCGATCCAGCCGGACATCTTTTCTCGGAGGACTTGCAGCATGGGCGGGCGGCTCGGAGCGGCTCGGGACGTAGCCGCACAGTTTAACCGCATGCCGCTGGCCCGGGCGCGCCGGGCGGCCTGCCGGAATCCCGGGGCCGAAAAAAACGAACCCCGCATCGCTGCGGGGTTCGTCGAATCGATGGCGGAGCGGACGGGACTCGAACCCGCGACCTCCGGCGTGACAGGCCAGCATTCTAACCAGCTGAACTACCGCTCCGCGCCTTGAAAACCTTGCTGCGGTTCCAGCCTCCCCTGGTGGGTGCTGAGGGTTTCGAACCCCCGACCCTCTCCGTGTAAAGGAGACGCTCTACCGCTGAGCTAAGCACCCGTAAGGGAACTCAGGAGCCGATCAGTTTACGGCATCCTTGAGCGCTTTGCCAGCCTTGAACACCGGATTGTTGGAGGCCGGGATCTGGATGGCTTCCTTGGTGCGCGGGTTCAGGCCGGTGCGGGCGGCGCGCGCCTTGACCGAGAAGGAGCCGAAGCCGACCAGGTTGACGGCGTCGCCGCGCTTGAGCGCCGCGGTCACCGCATCGATCACGGCATCAAGGGCACGGCCCGCGTCGGCCTTGGACAGACCCGCCTTCTCGGCGACCTGGTCGATCAATTCACTCTTGTTCACTGGCATGTTGGACACTCCGTGTGCGGGCGCGTGGCCCGCCTTGCTGGGGACCGGACCCGTCCACGGGAAATCCCGCGGCGCCGCCCGGCCATGAGGATCGATGCACGAATCCGGCGCATTTTACGCGCTGCCGGCGCCGAATACGACCTTGGCGCCGGCTTCCGCGGCGATCCGCGCGGCCGCGATTGGATTTCGTGAGCATTGCGTGAATCGCGACGCCGATGCCTGCCTAGTGCTTGACATCCGGCCGCGAGGGCGCCTTGTCCTTGCGCCGGCGGACGATGCTCCCCTGCGCCGGCGCCGCCTTGCCGGCCACGGCGAGCGGACGCTCCAGCGCCAGGTCGAGCACCTCGTCGATCCACTTCACCGGCACGATCTTCAGGTGCCCGGTGACGTTGGCCGGAATGTCGGCGAGATCCTTGCGGTTCTCCTCCGGGATGATCACGGTGGTGATGCCGCCGCGCAGCGCGGCGAGCAGCTTCTCCTTGAGGCCGCCGATCGCGGTGACCTTGCCGCGCAGGGTGATCTCGCCGGTCATCGCCACGTCGGCGCGCACCGGAATCTTCGTCAGCATCGACACCAGCGCCGTGGTCATCGCGATGCCCGCGCGCGGGCCATCCTTCGGCGTCGCGCCGTCGGGCACGTGCACGTGCACGTCCTGCTTCTGCAGGAAGTCGACGTCGATGCCGAGGCGTTCGGTGCGCGCGCGCACCACGCTCAGCGCCGCCGACGCCGATTCCTTCATCACGTCGCCGAGCTGGCCGGTCAGGATCAGGTTGCCCTTGCCCGGCACGAGCGTGGATTCGATCTGCAGCAGGTCGCCGCCGACCTCGGTCCAGGCCAGGCCCGTCACCATGCCGATCTCGTTGTCCTGCTCGGCGCGGCCGAAGTCGAAGCGGCGCACGCCCAGGTACTTCTCCAGGTTCTTCGAGTTGACGTTGACCGCCTTCGTCTTGCCCTTCGCCGGGCCGGCCAGCGCGATCTCCTTCACCACCTTGCGGCAGATCTTGGCGATCTCGCGCTCGAGGCCACGCACGCCGGACTCGCGCGTGTAATAGCGCACGATGTCCTGGATCGCCTCCTCGGCCACCTTCAGCTCGCCGTCGCGCAGGCCGTTGGCCTTGATCTGCTTGGGCAGCAGGTAGCGCATGGCGATCTTGATC
>JAFAEU010000029.1 GCA_023423855.1 Pseudomonadota bacterium
GACGAGTCCTGCCGCGTTCGATGCATTCGTGCGCGAGGAGGCAAAGCGCTGGATCCAGGCGGCGCGTGACGCGAATATCACGCCCGAGTGACCCGACCGTCTCCCGATTCCGCGACCCGAATCGTCATCCGCCGCGCTCGAGTCGCGTGACTCGCAGCGATTTGACCCACCCCCGGGCCGGCAGGCCGTATCGCTGCTCGACCATCATCGCGCGATCGAACAGCGCACGGCGGGAGACGGCCAGCGCAGGCCCCTTGAGCGCCAGCACCACCAGATTGCCTTCCTCGCGCGGCGGCAGCGTGAACACCTGAGCGCCGAACGCCGCGCGAATGCGGCGCAGGCTGCGCTCGAACGAGGCATGCCGGCCGAAGAGATTGACGGTCATCACGCCCGGCTCGGCCAGGGTGGCATGGCAATGAGCGTAGAAAGCCTCGGAATCCAGCACCGGCCCCGCCGCATCCTGGTCGTACAGATCGACCTGCAGTACGCCGAAGCGCCCACGCTGCGCGGGACTGGCGACGAAGGTGCCGGCATCGGCTCGCACCAGCGAGAAGCGGCAGTCCTCGGCGGGCAGGCGGAACCAGCGTCGGTTGGCTTCGATCACATTGGCGCTGATCTCGACCACCGTGATCGGCGCCGGCGCGCAGTGGCGATGGCTGTAGCGCAGCAGCGAACCGGCGCCAAGCCCCAGCTGCAGTATCGGCTCGGCCGGCTCCAGCACCAGCAGCCAGCTCATCATGTCCCGCACGTACGGGATCTCGAGCCGATCGGGCCGCGCCATTCGCATCGCCCCTTGCACCCAGGGGCTGCCGAAATGCAAATAGCGCACGCCCGCCTCTTCGGACAAAGTGATGTCCGGTTCGGAAACGACCGTGCTGCGCGCCACCGTCAGCGCTCGTTGCCGGACAGAGTCAGCAACAGCGTATTCATCCGCCGGACGAAACCGGCAGGGTCTTCCAGATGCCCCCCTTCGGCCAGCAGCGCCTGGTCGAAGAGCAGTTGCGACCAGTCGTCGAATTGCCGCTCCTCGCCCCGCAGTTGCCGCACCAGCGGGTGCTCGGGGTTGATCTCGAGAATCGGCCTGCGCTCCGGCGCCTTCTGGCCAGCCTGTTTCAGCAGGCGCTCGAGGTTGCCGCTGATATCGCCCTCGTCGGACACGAGGCAGGCAGCGGATTCGGTCAAGCGGTCGGTCACCCGCACCTCCTTGACGCGCTCGCCGAGCGCCTTGCCGATCCGCTCGACCAGGTCCTTGTACTGCGTCGCGACGGCCTCGGCCTTCTGCTTTTCGGCTTCGTCGACGAGCGTACCCAGATCGAGCGCGCCGCGCGCGACCGAGGTCAACGGCGTGCCGTCGAATTCGCGCAGGTGCGACAGCATCCACTCATCGACCCGGTCGGTCAGCAGCAGGACCTCGATGCCCTTCTTGCGGAAAATCTCCAGATGCGGACTGTTCTGCGCCGCGGCCAGTGAATCGGCGGTCACGTAGTAGATAGCCTTCTGCTCCGGCTTCATCCGCGCCTTGTACTGGGCGAGCGAAATCAGGGCCGAGGCGTCGGCCTTGTCGACATCCTGTCCCGCATCCGCCGTTTTGCCATCGGCGTCCGCCGACGCCTCGAGCACCGGCCCGCCCGTCGTGGCGAAGCGCAGCAGCGCGGCGATCCGGGCCTGATTGGCGAAATCCTCGCCGACGCCTTCCTTCAGCACCTGCCCGAATTCACTCCAGAAGCTCGCATAGTCGTCCTTGCGATTCTCGGCCAGGTCTTCGAGCATGGTCAGCACGCGCCGGGTGCTGCCCTCGCGGATGGCCCGGACGTCACGGCTTTCCTGCAGGATCTCGCGCGAGACATTGAGCGGCAGATCGTTCGAATCGATCACGCCCTTGACGAAGCGCAGCCACGACGGCATCAACTGCTCGGCGTCGGCCATGATGAAGACCCGGCGCACGTAGAGACGAATGCCGTGCCGGCTCTGGCGGTCCCAGAGATCGAACGGCGCCCGCCTGGGCACGAATAGCAGCTGCGTGTATTCGGTGCGGCCTTCGACGCGGTTGTGGGTGTAGGCGAGCGGCGCCTCGAAATCGCTGGTCAGGTGCTTGTAGAACTCCTGGTAGTCGGTTTCGGTCAGCTCCGATTTCGGCCGCAGCCACAGCGCCCGCGCCTGGTTGACCGTCTCCCATTCGCCGGTCGGCACCATCGCCTTCTTCTCTTCGTCCCATTTGCTCGCCGGCATCTGGATCGGCAGCGAGATATGGTCGGAATATTTCCGGATGATGGCTTTCAGGCGCCAGTTGGTCAGAAAATCGTCTTCACCTTCACGCAAGTGCAGGGTGATATCGGTACCACGTGAGGATTTTTCGATATTTTCGATCGTGAAGTCGCCTTCTCCGGTCGATTCCCAGCGGATTCCCTGATTGGCTGGCAAACCGGCCCTGCGCGATTCGACCGTGATTTTGTCGGCGACGATGAAGCCCGAGTAAAAACCGACACCGAATTGGCCGATCAGCGC
>JAFAEU010000075.1 GCA_023423855.1 Pseudomonadota bacterium
CGTTTCGGTGGGCAGCGAGGGCAACGAGCGCCAGATCACCAACGTCGCCGACGGCCGGATCGCGCTCGGAAGCAGCGATGCCGTGACCGGTGGCCAGGTGTACGACGCGCTCGACAGCGCCGCGCAGATCCTCGGCGGCGGCTCGGAGGTCACCGCGTTCGGCACGCTGTCCGCGCCGGCGTACCTGATCCAGGGCAGCACCTACTTCAGCGTCGGCGACGCCTTCGGCGCGGTGGATGCGCAGATCAGCGTGCTCGACAGCCGCCTGAGCGCGCTGGAAGGATCCGCTAGCGCCACGTCCGGGAACGCCACCGCCTCGGCGGCGAACCGGCACAACGGCAACCTGGCCGGCACCGACGACACCGGCGGCAGCCTGGGACACGGCGGCGGGAGCGACACCATCGGCACCGGAAGCGCCGGCGGCGGTACCCAGGTGGTCGGCAACGCGACGTCGACCGCCATCGGCCAGGGCGCCGTGGCCACGCAGGCCACCGCCACCGCGATCGGCGATGGCGCCACTGCGACGGCCGCGGGATCGGTGGCGCTGGGCCAGGGTTCGGTGGCCGATCGCGCGAACACGGTCTCGGTGGGCAGCGCCGGCAACGAGCGGCAGATCACCAATGTCGCGGCCGGTACCCAGTCCACCGATGCGGTGAACGTCGCCCAACTCGAATCCACCGCCACCCAGGCCGTGGCCACGGCCAACGCCTACACCGACCAGAAGTTCAACGCTTGGACCGACAGCTTCTCCGCCTACCAGACCCAGCTGGAGCAGCGTTTCACCGACCAGGACCGTCGCATCGACCGCCAGGGCGCGATGGGCGCGGCGATGCTCAACATGGCCACCAGCGCCGCGGGCATCCGCACCCAGAACCGGGTCGGCGTCGGCGTCGGCTTCCAAGGCGGCCAGAGCGCGCTGTCGCTGGGCTACCAGCGCGCGATCAGCGATCGCGCCACGCTGACCCTGGGCGGCGCGTTCAGCGGCGACGAGAAGTCGGTGGGCGTCGGCGCCGGCTTCGGCTGGTAAAGCGGCCGCGTCCGGGCCGGAATGGTGTCAAGGCGTAACGGTTTTCTTTGCGGTGCAAGCAAGCACGTTGTTTCCGACAGTCAAGGAGAAACGCAATGACGTACAAGCGTGTAGTGAACATCCTGTGCGGGACGGTCCTCGTCTCGTTCGCCGCGGCAGGCGTCATTGCCGGCGAGACGCAGGTCGACGGCGCGGCCTCGCCGGATGAGGCGATGCCGGTGACCTACCACGGCGTCCAGGTGTTCGTCGATCCGGCCACCGGCAAGCTGAAGGCGCCCAGCGCCGCGCAGCGGCAGGCACTGGGCAAGGTGATCCAGCAGGATCGCGCCGCCGCGCTCGCCAGGCGGCCCCGCGACGAGATCGCCGCCCGTTCGACGCTGCGCACCAGCCGGACCGGGCAGGTCGCCGCACTGGTGCAGGTTCCCGACAGCCACTTCAGCCACCTCGTCGCCGAACGCCAGGCCGACGGCAGCGTTCGGATCAACCACGGGAACGAGCCGGAGCAGCAGGCCACGGATGCCGTCGCGGAGCAGGAGGTGACGCCATGAGCCGCCGCAAGCTGCTGGTTCCCACCGTCCTCGCCGCCGCGCTGTTCCAGGCCAGCACCGCCTACGCCGGCGCCAGGATCACCATCGTCAACGCCGACGCCGGCACCGGCCAGGGCTTCGAGGACGCGACGCCCGTCGCGCCCGTCGGCGGCAATCCCGGCACCACGCGCGGCGAACAGGCCCTGATCGTGTTCCAGTTCGCGGCCGACCTGCTCGGCTCCGTGCTCGAGAGCGAGGTGGAAATCCTCAACCAGGCGAGCTTCCAGGCGCTGTCGTGCACGGCGACCGGCGGCGTGCTCGGATCGTCGGGCACCAACTACATCTTCGCCTTCAACGCGGGGCCGACCCTGCCCGAAGGCGCTGTTGCGGATACCTGGTACCACTCGGCGCTGGGCGATGCGCTCGCGGCGACCGACCTGGGCAGCGCCAACGGCCTGCCGGCCGACACGCCGGACATCATCAGCCGCTTCAACGGACGGCTGGGGCAGCCCGGCTGCCTCACCGGTTCGGGCTGGTACTTCGGCCTCGACGGCAATACCCCGTCGAACCTGATCAACTTCCTCGACGTCGTCGTGCACGAGATGGCGCACGGCCTCGGTTTCTCCGGGTTCAACACGCTGTCGACCGGCGCGCAGTTCCAGGGGCGGCCGGACATCTATTCCACCTTCGTCATCGACAACTCGACCGGCACCGCGTGGACCGCGATGACCGACGCCCAGCGCGCGGCGGCGGCCGTCAACGACTCGCACCTGGTGTTCACAGGCACTGCGGTCAAGGACGAGGCGCCGCTGGCGCTGACGGCGGGCGTGGACGGCGACGGCAACGTCCAGCTGTATGCGCCGGCGGCGCTGGCCCAGGGTTCGTCGTTCTCGCACTACGACACCCGCCTGACGCCCAACGCGGTGATGGAGCCGTTCATCAACGACGACCTGCTCGCGGCGCTCAACCTCGACCTGACCCCCGCGCTGTTCTCCGACATCGGCTGGCAGATCAACCGGGGCAACCAGTTCCTGCTCGACTGCGACACCGGCGTGCCGACCAGCGTGGCGGGCGGCCCCATCGTCGGCGCCAACATCTACGGCACCGCGCGGGCGACGGCGGGCGGCACCGGCGACATCGACGTCTACCGCGACGGCATCCGCGCCTACGTCGACGGCCTTGCCGATGATGGCCTGCTGAGCCCGGCCGAGCACGCCTCGGTGAGCGCCTGCCTCAGCGACGAGCAGACCGAACTGCAGTTCGAGCAGTGGGGCGGCGAAGCCGGCCCGGAACCCGGCGACGCGATCCCGCTGGCCAACCAGGTGCCGGTGACCGGACTGTCCGGGGCCGCGGGCAGCGAGGTGCTGTACAGCATCACCGTGCCGGGCGGCACGAGCGGGCCGCTGAGCATCACCACCACCGGCGGCAGCGGCGACGTCTCCCTGCTGGTCAGCTTCGAGGCGGAGCCGACGACGACGGCGGCGGACCATCGCTCCGAGCGTCCGGGCAACAACGAGACGGTGCGCGTCAATGCACCGGCGGCGGGCACGTACTACGTCAAGCTCGTCGGCGTGCGCGCGTACAGCAACGTCAGGCTGCAGGCGCGCTACTAGCGCTTTGCGCGTCAAGCGTGCATCTGGAGCCCCGGCATGTCCGGGGCTCTTTTTGGGTTCTTCGCCCAAGCCGGGGGGAGACCGAAGCGGTCTCGCATGCAACGGCGACCGGACCGGGCCAGCGAAACGCCGTCCCTGCGTTCCGGGGGACTCCGGAAAAACTGTCATTTCGACCACAGGGAGAAATCTCCTCCCCGGCGCAAGGGAAAGAGAAGATTTCTCCCTGTGGTCGAAATGACAGCTTTTCGCGGGTTGCTCCCTCACCAGGGAGAAGAACCTCTTCTTGCCGGGGCATTCGGTGGGGTCGTCCCTTGGGGGGCGATGCGAATCCCGGGTTGCGTCACGCTTTGCTCCACGCATCGACGGGCGTGCGGTCCACGTGCCCGTTGGTCGGGCGCGGTTTAGCCAGCCCCGCGGCGCAAACTGCTAAAGTCGGACCCCCAACGGAATCCCCGCCGTGAACGCGATCCCCGACAGTCACGCCAGCGAATCCACGGCCGCGGATGCGCAGGACCGCATCGTCGCGGCGCTGCTGGCCAGGCAGCAGCTCAAGGACGTGGACCTCGCGCGCGCGCGGCGGCTGCAGGAGGAAACCGGTGGCGGCATCCTGCAGCTGCTCTCGCGCCTGGGGCTGGTGTCCGAGCGCGACCATGCCGAGGCCTGCGCCGAAACGCTGTCGCTGCGCCTGCTCGGCGCCAAGGACATGCCGGCCTCGCCGCCGGAACTGCTGCCCGACGCGCAGCCGCTGAGCGTGCGCTTCCTCAAGCAGTTCCAGCTGTGCCCGATCGGCGAGAGCCACGGCCGGCTGGCGCTGTGGATGGCCGATCCGTACGACGACTACGCGCTCGACGCCGTGCGCCTGGCGACCGGCTGCGACGTGCAGCCCGTCGTCGGCCTGCGTTCGGAGATCGACGACCTGGTCGAGCGCTGGCACGGCCAGGGCCGCAGCGCGATGGGCGCGATCGTCGAGACCACCGACGGCGAGGGCGGCGGCGACATGGACGACGTCGAGCACCTGCGCGACCTCGCGTCCGAGGCGCCGGTCATCCGCCTGGTCAACCTGGTCATCCAGCGCGCGGTCGAACTGCGCGCCTCGGACATCCACATCGAACCGTTCGAGAACCGGCTCAAGGTGCGCTACCGCATCGACGGCGTGCTCGAGGACGGCGAGAGCCCGCCGCCGAACCTGACCGCGGCGGTGATCAGCCGCGTCAAGATCATGGCCAAGCTCAACATCGCCGAGCGCCGGCTGCCGCAGGACGGCCGCATCATGCTGCGCGTGCAGGGCAAGGAGCTCGACCTGCGCGTGAGCACTGTGCCGACCGCGCACGGCGAGAGCGTGGTGATGCGCCTGCTCGACCGCGAGACCGTGGTGTTCGATTTCGAACGGCTCGGCTTCACAGGCGACTTCCTGCCGCAGTTCCAGCGCGTGCTGGAGCAGCCGCACGGCATCCTGCTGGTCACCGGGCCCACCGGCTCGGGCAAGACGACCACGCTCTACACCGCGCTGAGCAAGCTCAACACGCCCGACGTCAAGATCATCACCGTCGAGGATCCGGTCGAGTACCAGATCGAGGGCATCAACCAGATCCAGGCCAAGCCGCAGATCGGGCTGGACTTCGCGCACGCGCTGCGCAGCATCGTGCGCCAGGACCCGGACATCATCATGATCGGCGAGATGCGCGACCTCGAGACCGCGCGCATCGCGATCCAGTCCGCGCTCACCGGCCACCTCGTGCTCAGCACGCTGCACACCAACAACGCCGCCGGCGGCATCACCCGCATGCTCGACATGGGCGTCGAGGACTACCTGATGACCTCCACGGTCAACGGCATCCTCGCCCAGCGCCTCGTGCGCCGGCTGGAACCGCGGCATGCTGAGAAGTACCCGGCCTCGCCCGAGGAGATCGAGAAGTTCGGCCTGCGCCGGTTCCAGCCCGAGGGCGAGATCTTCCTGTACCGCGCACGCGGTTCGGCGATCGCGCCGACCGGCTACCTCGGCCGCACCACGATCATGGAATTCCTGGTCATGAACGACGAACTGCGCCGCGCGGTAATGCGCCACGCCGGCATGGGCGAACTCGAACAGCTCGCGCGCCAGAACGGCATGCGCACCATGTACGAGGACGGCATCGCCAAGGCGCTGGCGGGCGTCACCACGATCGAGGAAGTGCTGCGCGTCACGGAGGAGGCGTGAGGCGGGAAATCGCGAGTGCGGGAGCCGTGAAGGCGCGGCGCGTGCGACGCCACCTGTCATCCCGAGCGCAGCGAGGGATCTTGTCTCCGGGAAGGAGATCCCTCGCTGCGCTCGGGATGACAACAAGTGATGTTCCCGGGTCCTGCCCCTGATGCCCCTCTACCGCTACAAGGCGCTGAACTCGCGCGGCGAAATGCTCGACGGCCAGATGGAGGCCGCGAGCGACGGCGAGGTCGCGCTGCGCCTGCAGGAACTCGGGCATCTGCCGGTGGAGGCCCGGCTCGCCAGCGAAGGCGGCGGCGATCCGGCGTGGAAGGCGCTCTTCAAGCCCAGGCCCTTCGCCGGCCCGCGGCTGGTGCAGTTCACCCAGCAACTGGCCACCCTGCTCGGCGCCGGGCAGCCGCTCGACCGTGCGCTGACGATCCTGCTGGACCTGCCCGAGGAGCCCGCCGCCAAGCGCACCATCGCCGAGATCCGCGACGCGGTGCGCGGCGGCACCGCGCTGTCGGCTGCGCTCGAGCGCCAGCACGGCACGTTCTCGCGCCTGTACATCAACATGGTGCGCGC
>JAFAEU010000339.1 GCA_023423855.1 Pseudomonadota bacterium
AAGAACTCCTCGCCGCGCACCGCCACCGGCGCCACGCCCTGGTATCTCGCCTTCAGCTCCCACCAGGCCTTGTTGTAGTTCTCCGGCGTGATCGAACCGTCGAACACGCCCCAGCGCCAGCGGTCGATCATCAGGCCGAACGGCAGGAACGACACCTTCGCCAGCGCCATGCGCATCTGCGAGTTGATCAGCGCCTCGTGGCTGGGCTGCTGCGCGCCGACCAGGCCGATCGACTGCAGGTACTTGGGCGTCATCGCCAGCACGATGGTGTCGCCGATCGCCTCGTGGAAGCCGTCGTGCGCGCCGGTCTGGAACAGCGGCGGCAGCTTGTTGTAGGCGAGGTAGTAATAGACGTGGCCGAGCTCGTGGTAGATGGTGGTGAAGTCTTCCTCGTTGGGCTTGATGCACATCTTGGTGCGCACGTCCGGCGACTTGCCGTCCTCGCCGCCCATGTTCATGTCCCATGCGCTGGCGTGGCAGACCACGTCGCGGTCGCGCGGCTTGATGAACTGGGTCTTCTGCCAGTAGCTCTCGGGCAGCTTGGGCATGCCGAGCGAGGTGTAGAACTCCTCGGCCTGGCGGGTCATCGCCTTGGCGTCCTCGAGCTGCGCGTCGCGCGCGACCTCGACCCGGCGGTCGGTGTCGATCAGCGCGTTCTCCTTGGACAGGCGCGCGTTGAGGTCGGACTGGTAGCGGCGCTCCAGCGCCGCGGTGACGTTGAGGTCGCCGCCGGCCTGCTGGTCGCTGTACGGCGCGAGGATGTCCCACAGGTTGCCCCAGTCCTGCTGCCACATGTTGCCCATCAGGTGCGCGGGCAGCAGGCCGTCGACCGAGCCCTTGCCGGGGTACTGCGCCTCGAGCTTCGTGCGCGCGTAGCAGTGCAGCTGTTCGTACAGCGGCTTGACCTGGCCCCAGAGGCGGTCGGTTTCCGCCGACAGTTCCGCCGGCGACATGTCGTAGCCGGCGCGCCACATCTCGCCGGCGTCGGCGTAGCCGAGTTCCTTCGCGCCCTCGTTCACCAGTTCCACGAAGCGCCGGTAGTCCTGGCGCATCGGCTGGGCGATGGTGTGCCAGCCCTGCCAGGCGTCGAGCTGGTCGTTGTAGTCGCGGTCGCTGCGCAGCACATCCTCGAGCTCGCCGAGCTGGCGGCAGCTCTTGGCGTCGCCGGCGGTCTTGCAGTACGAGCCGGCGCCGTACATGCCTTCCATCTTGGTCGCGATGCGGGTCAGTTCGGCCAGCTTGGCCGGATCCTTCGGCGCCGGCATCGCGGTGCCGAGCTTGAGCAGGGTGATCGCGCGCGCGGTCTCGGGCGACATCTGCTGGCCTTCGAACTTCTTCGACTGCTCGATCCAGTTGTTGAGCGAGGACAGGAATTTCTCGTTGGCCTTCGCGGCCAGCAGCTGGCTGTCGTCGTTGATGTAGGTGTTCGACAGCCACTGCGCGGCGGTGAGCTCGGGGTACATCGCCTTGAGCTCGGTGTTGACGCGGGCGACGAAGGCGTCGGCGGTCTCGTCCTTCGGGATCGTGGCGCCGGCGGTGCTGCCCGGGGCGGCGCCATGCGGCGCCGGCGTGGGTTCGCGCTTGCAGGCGGACAGGGCGAGGCTCGCGCCGATGGCGAAGACGAGCAGGGCGTGGCGATGGGTCACGGGCGGTTCCTGGTGATGCGCGGAATGCGGTGGGCGCAGGCTAGATCGCGGCCGGGGGCTCTGCAAGTGCGGTCGGTCGGGCAGGCACTCTGCCGGGTGCACAATGCACTCGTGGAAAATACCTGCCGCCATGTCCACCCTTGTCATCTCGACCGAAGGGAGAGATCTCTGCACTCCGGACACGAGATTTCTCCCCCGGATCGAGTCCGGGGTCGAAATGACAGGAAACAAGGCAACCGGCGGTAAGGGGGCCGCTATGCGGCGTCATGCCCGGCCGGGTAGCCGCAGGCCACGCCGTGCGTTGACGAAGCCGCGTTCGCGCAGCCATTCCCATGCCGCGTCCGCGTCGCGCTCGAAATAGGCACGCGCGCTGCCGAGGCGGAAGGTGTAGCCCCAGGCGTCCATGTCGGCGAGCACGCGGTTACGGCCGACGCCGGGCAGGGCGTCGCCGAGCAGGGCCTGCAGCAGGCAGACCGCGTCCTCTTCCTCGACCGAATCGGTGGCGTCGGTGTGCACGGCCTGTCGCCTGTCGTCGGGCAGGACGATCAGGTGGCAGGCCTCGTGCAGGAGCGAATGCACCGGCGTGTCGCCGCGCGCGTGGACCCGCGTGCCGACGATGCCCGCTTCGGGTTCGCCCCAGTAGCTGCCGGGGATCGGCGCGCCATCTTCGATGCGATGCAGCTGCAGGCCGTACGAGGCCAGCAGCGTGGCGGCATCGTCGAAGGCGATGTCGCGCAGAAGCAGTACGTTGCCGGAAGGGGGCGTGTCTTGCCGGATCATGGCGGGAGCCTGGTGTCTGACTTGCGTCGGCGGGTGGCCCCCACCCCAACCCTCCCCCGCAGGCGGGGGAGGGACCAGGGTCATGCGGTCGCGGGACGCCCTTCGGGCAGCGCGACCGAGATGTCGAGCACGTCGTGCTCGCCGTCCTTGACCAGGTCGACCTTGACTGCGTCGACGTCGACGCTGACGTACTTGCGGATCACTTCCAGCAGCTCGCGCTGCAGCAGCGGCAGGTAGTCGGGCGCGCCGCGGCTGGTGCGCTCCTGCGCGACGATGATGCGCAGGCGCTCCTTCGCGATCGACGCGGTGTTCTTCTTGGTCTTCAGGAAATCGAACAGTCCCATGCCTCAGCTCCCGAAAAGCTTGCTGAAGAAGCCTTTCTTTTCGGCCTGGGTGAAGCGCATCGGCCGCTCTTCGCCGAGCAGCCGGGCGACGGCGTCGTCGTAGGCCTGGCCGGCGGCGGATTCGCCCGCCAGGATCACCGGCTCGCCCTTGTTCGAGGCGTCGAGCACGTCGTTGGATTCCGGGATCACGCCCAGGGTCTTGATGCCGAGGACCTCCTCGACGTCGATGATCGACAGCATCTCGCCCTTCTCGACGCGTTCGGGGTTGTAGCGGGTCAGCAGCAAGTGTTCCTGCACGCGCTCGCCGGCCTCGGCCTTGCGCGTCTTCGACGCCAGCAGGCCGAGGATACGGTCGGAGTCGCGCACCGACGACACTTCGGGATTCACCACCACCACCGCGCGGTCGGCGAAGTACATCGCCAGGAACGCGCCCTTCTCGATGCCCGCGGGCGAATCGCAGACGATGTAGTCGAAGCCGTCGTCGGACAGGTCCTTGAGCACCTTCTCCACGCCTTCGCGGGTCAGCGCGTCCTTGTCGCGGGTCTGCGACGCGGCCAGCACGTACAGGTTCTCGAAGCGCTTGTCCTTGATCAGCGCCTGCCGGAGCGAAGCCTCGCCCTGGACGACGTTGACGAAGTCGTACACCACCCGGCGCTCGCAGCCCATGATCAGGTCGAGGTTGCGCAGGCCGACGTCGAAGTCGATGACGGCGACCTTCTTGCCGCGGCGCGCCAGTCCGTTGGCGATGCTCGCGCTGCTGGTCGTCTTGCCGACGCCGCCCTTGCCCGAGGTGACCACGATGATTTCAGCCAAAACACGTCTCCTGGTATGCCGCCGTCACTCGAGTGCGGCGATCTTCAATTCGTCATGCTCCAGCCAGACCTGGACGGCCTTGCCATGGAGTTCCTTGG
>JAFAEU010000108.1 GCA_023423855.1 Pseudomonadota bacterium
CGGCAGGTTAGCTTCGTCGGGGAAGGCCGTTTTCTTTGGTTCGTTTCTTTTGGGCCAGCAAAAGAAATGAACCCGGCCGCCGCAGGCGGACGGAACGCTTTTGCTTCAAGAAATAAACCTAGTCACCGAAGACGAAAGGAACCCGCTTGCTCCCAAGCAAATCAAGGGGACAACCGGCCTGCAGCTGTTGGAAAAATTCCCACCCGCAAACCCCACCCTCAATCCCACTTCGGCATCTTCGCCCGCTCCAAACCGCCGACCTCGAACACCGCGACCTTGCTCCCGACATCACGCGTCGGGAACTCGATCCTCATCACCTTCGCTTCCTTCGTCAGCCGCCACAGCACCTTCTCGTCGTCGATGAACATGGCGATCGCCTCGTCGGTCTTCGGCCGGTTGGCGGACATCTTCCTCGGCGCGGCATCGTCGACGGTGACGGTCACGCTGCACTTGCCGTAGCAGGCCCTGGCGAAATCGCCGCCGGGCAGGACGAGGTAGCTGCTGCGGCCCCAATCGGGGTGGTCGCGGAAGATCAGGCGCACCGGCTTGGCGCCGCTGCCATCGACGTCGAGCGGCTCCTTGGCGTAGATCGCCGCCGACAGCTGCTGCCCGCCCTTCACCGCCTGCGTCTGGTAGGCCCACAGCGCGGCGGTGCGGCGCGCCTCGTTCTCGGCGTCGCCCTTGGCCTTGGCTTCGTCGTACTTCGAGCGCACACGCTCGGCGGCCTCGGTGGTGGGCCACTTCGCGAACAGGATGTCGCCCTGCGCCTTGGCCAGCGCCCAGTTGCCGTCGGCGACCGCGGCCTCGAAGGCGCGTTCGGCCTCGGCGGCGGCCTGCTCGTTGGCCGCCGCGAGCGCTTCCGCCTGCGCGGCGGCCTCGGCCTCGCGATCCCTGCAGCCGGCCAGGCACAGCACGGACAGCAGCATCGCGGTGGCGAACGAAAGCTTGTTCATGGACGGCGTCTCCTCGATCGGGGCGTTGCGGCGATGCCGGCCAGTGTCGTGCCGCGGCCGGCCGGCCGCAACCGGGGCGTGGCTGCTGGATCCTCCCTTTCGCGAGCCTTGTCCCGACCGCACACTCAGTCCCGCGCGTCCGCCTCGATCAGCCCCACGATCGCCTCGGCCACCTCCGCCGGCTGCTCCATCAGCGTCATGTGACCGCTGCGATCGAGCAGCCTCCGCCGCGCATGCGGGATGCGTTGCGCGTAGAGATCGAGCGCGCTCGGGTCGATCACGCGGTCGTGCGCGCCCCACACCAGCAGCGCCGGCTGGCGGATGCGTTCGGCCTCCTGCCACGGCAGGAAACGCTCGTCGCCGCGGCCGATGCGGTCGAGGACCGACTGCTCGAACGCGCCCTCGCGCCGGCGCCAGGCCACGTAGGCCCATGCGCCCGGCCACGGCAGCGGCGGCCGCGCCGTGGCGTCGTGGAAGATCACGCCGAGATAGCGCTGCAGCGACGCCGCGTCGCCGACGCCGAAGGGATTGCCGCCGGCCAGCACATCGAGGCCAAAGTCGTTTTCCGCGAACTCGACGCCGGCGGCATCAAGCAGCGCGACGCGTTCGACCAACTGCGGATGGCGCGCGGCCACCAGCGCGGCGATGCCGCCGCCCATCGAATGCCCCACCAGCACTACCGGCCCGCCGAGATGGCGCAGGAACGCGGCGACCCTGTCCGCCTGCGCCGCGAAGCCGTAGTCGCCGCCGGCCTCGCGCTGGCTGTCGCCCCAGCCGGGCAGGTCGGGCGCGACCAGTCGGTAGCGGCGGCCGAGCTTCGCGCACAGCCGGTACCAGTTCTCCTTGCTGCCTGTGTAGCCGTGGATCATCACCAGCGTCGGCGCGCCGGGCGACCGCGCGTCGCGTTCGACCCAGGTCCAGCGGCAGCCGTCGATCACCGCATGGCGCAGCGCGAATCCCGCGGCGATGCGTTCGCGCAGGTACTCCGCGCGGATCAGGCGGTGCGGGTCGTGCAGGACCGCCACGACCAGCAGCATGACGACCAGCGCCACCAGCGCCGCGCACAACAGCAGGAGTTGCGGCGCCGCCATCTTCGCAGGTCAGGGATTCGGCGATGCGCCGCCTTCGGCTGCGGCGGCATCCCGTGGTTCTTCCGAAGCCGGTACGAGCACCGGCGCGGGCACCGGCTTGGCCTCTGCGATCACCTTCTCCACCGACGCAGTCGTGATCGGGTGATAGCCCGGCCGTGCCTTCGCGAACGCATCCTTCGCCAGCGCCATGCCCGGCTCTGTCTTCACCAGCGCCTCGTACACCGGCATGATCAGCTTGCGGCGGCCGATCTTCTGCACGAACGCCGAAATCGCCTCGTTCGCCTGCACGTAACCGCTGCGGATCGCCAGCGGATACCAGCGCATCGCGATCTCGCCGTTCGCGGTGCCGGTGAAGTGGTAGGCGTTGTCGAGCTGTTCGAGTTCGGCGACCGGCAGGGTCTCCGGCATGCCTTCGAGGAAGTGCAGCCACTCCTGCGTGGTCCACGGCCCGGTGATCGAGGGCGGCGGCAGCTGCTTGCTGCCGCGCCAGCCCAGGCGCGCGGAATCGACGATGCCGAAGCGCGGCGACAGCACCTGCGGCGCATTCGCCGGGATGCCGGGGCCGTAGACCCAAGCCTGGATCTCGGCGTCGCCGACCTTGCCCGGATACTTGTCGAACAGGTTGTCCTTCGCGTACTTCAGGAAGGTCTCGGTCGGGATGCTCTGGAACGCGAAGTGGTCGAAGTAGCCGCGCAGGAACGGATCGAACGCCTCGCGCCCGAAGCGCTCCTCCAGGAACTGCAGGAACCACGCGCCCTTGTCGTAGGACACCGCGCTCAGCGCGTCGTCGGCGTCCAGCTCCGTCCCCGGCTTCACCGCCAGCGACTGCACCGCCTCGGGCATGTCCTTGATCCCTTCCTGCAGGCCATTGCGCGCGATCACGTACTCCATGTCGCTGAACTCCTTGCCGTAGAGCTCCTCGACGATGCGGTTCTCGACGTAGCTGGTCACGCCCTCGTTGAGCCAGCCGTGCTTGGCGCTGGAGAAGGTGACCAGGTTGCCCGACCAGCTGTGCGCCAGCTCGTGCGCGATCAGCGACACCAGCGATTTGTCGCCGACGATCACCGTCGGGGTGATGAAAGACAGCCGCGGGTTCTCCATGCCGCCGAATGGGAACGACGGCGGCAGCACCAGCAGGTCGTAGCGCTCCCAGCGGTAGGGGCCGTACAGCGCTTCAGTGGTGGCGATCATCTTCTCGGTGTCGGCGAACTCCGCGGTCGCCCTTTCGACCATCGACGGTTCCGCCCAGACGCCGCTGCGCGACGAGATCGACTTGAACACCAGGTCGCCGGCCGCGATCGCCATCAGGTACGAGGGAATGCGCTGCGGCATCGAGAACGCGTAGTCGCCGTCGCGCTGCGCGGCCGGGTCGTTGTCGGCGCTCATCAGCACCATCACGTCCGGGCGCGTGGTCACGTGCGCGCTGTAGGTGTAGCGCACCTGCGGCGTGTCCTGCAGCGGCACCCAGGAGCGCGCGTGGATCTGCTGCGACTGGCTGAACATGAAGGGCAGCTGCCCGCCTTCGGT
>JAFAEU010000123.1 GCA_023423855.1 Pseudomonadota bacterium
CTGGTGCTCAACACCCGTTTCGAGCTGGGCTACGGCGACAGCTACGGCGACGACACCTACCGCATGTTCTGCCGCTCGCTCGGCGGCCAGCCGCTGCCGCCGCCGGGCAGCACCGTGCCGGACCCCACCACCATCCCCGGCAGCGATGGTTGCGCCGAAGGCACCGTCTACGACAAGACCCTGGTCGCGACCGGCCTGCCGTTCTTCGAGAACTTCTACGCCGGCGGCGCGCGCTCGGTGCGCGGCTTCCGCGACAACACGCTGGGCCCGCGCGAATCGGCCTACAACAGCAGCTACCTGCAGCCGATCGGCGGCGCGCTCAAGACCGTCGGCTCGCTGGAGATGTTCTTCCCGCAGCTGATCAAGTCGCCTGCCGCGCGCGTGTCCGCGTTCGTCGACTTCGGCAACGTGTTCCGCAACGTCGACGCGTTCGAAAGCAGCGAACTGCGCGCTTCCGCGGGCATCGCGCTGATGTGGCGGGCGCCGGTGGGACCGATCTCGATCAGCTACGCCTATCCGCTCCGCAGCCAGGACGCGCTGCACGACTCGAATGGCGCGCTGATCCGCCAGGGCGACGAGCTCGAGCGCCTGCAGTTCACCTTCGGCGGCGCGTTCTGACGCGCCCGGGCCGATGCCGCGCAGTGGCTTCCAGGTCTCCGCGGGGGAACTCGCCGAACGTTTCGGCCTTGCGCTGCGCGGCGACGCGACGCGTCTGATCGACGGCGTCGGCACCCTCGCCGGCGCCGGCCCGACCCAGCTGTCGTTCCTGGCGAACCCGAAGTACCGCGGCCAGCTGGCCGCATCGCGCGCCGGGCTGGTGGTGATGCGCGCCGCCGACGCCGATGGTCACGACGGCAACGCGCTGGTCGCCACCGACCCCTACGTCGCCTATGCGCGGATCGCGGCGCTGTTCGAGCCGGCCGAGGCGCCGGAGGCCGGCATCCATCCCACCGCGGTCGTGCATCCCGACGCCCACGTCGAACCGGGCGCGGCCATCGGCCCGCACGCCAGCATCGGCGCGCGCAGCCGGATCGCCGCGGGCGCCAGCATCGGACCGGGCTGCGCGATCGGCGAGGACTGCGAAGTCGGCGCCGGCAGCACCCTGGTGGCGCGGGTCACCCTGGTCAGGCGGGTGACGCTCGGCCAGCGCGTGCTGGTGCACCCGGGCGCGGTGCTGGGCGCCGACGGCTTCGGCATCGCGCTCGACCGCGGCGGCGGCGGCGAACCGCACTGGATCAAGGTGCCCCAGCTCGGCGGCGTGCGCGTCGGCGACGACTGCGAGATCGGCGCCAACACCACCATCGACCGCGGCGCGCTGGAGGACACCGTCCTCGAGCACGACGTCCGCCTCGACAACCAGATCCAGGTGGCCCACAACGTGCGCATCGGCGCGCATACCGCCATGGCCGGCTGCGTGGCCGTGGCCGGCAGCACCACGATCGGGCGATACTGCATGATCGGCGGCGCGGCGGGCATCGCCGGGCACCTGGAGATCTGCGACCGGGTGGTCGTCACCGCGATGACCCTCGTGACCCACTCGATCCGGGAACCCGGGGAGTATTCTTCCGGGACGCCGCTGATGGACAGCCGGAGCTGGCGCAGGAACGCGGTCCGCTTCAAGCAGCTCGACGCACTGGCAAGGCGGGTGGGAACGCCTTCGAAGGGAGAAGAATGAACCAGCCGGTTTCGCTACCGATCGACATCAACGGCATCCGCGAGATGTTGCCGCACCGATTCCCGTTCCTGCTGATCGACCGCGTGGTCGAGGTCGAGCCGGGCAAGCGCGTGCTCTGCTACA
The DNA here is from genome assembly GCA_023423855.1 of Pseudomonadota bacterium. Classification (GTDB taxonomy): domain Bacteria; phylum Pseudomonadota; class Gammaproteobacteria; order Xanthomonadales; family Xanthomonadaceae; genus Luteimonas. The sequence continues at coordinate 1,799 of JAFAEU010000123.1, forward strand.
AGAACGTGAGCGGCAACGAGCACTTCTTCCAGGGCCATTTCCCGGAGAAGCCGGTGATGCCCGGGGTGCTGGTGATCGAGGCGCTGGCGCAGGCCGGCGGCGTGCTGAGCCAGCTGACCCACGGCGGCGGGCTCAACGGCCGGCTGTCGTACCTGGTCAAGGTCGACAACGCCAAGTTCTCGCACATGGTGGTGCCGGGTGACCGGCTCGACCTCGAGGTCGAGCTCAAGCGCGAGATCCGCAACATGACCCTGTACGCCGGGGTCGCGCACGTGGACGGCCAGCAGGTCGCCTGCGCGGAGATCCTCTGCGCCGAGGTGCGCTCCTGACATGGCGGCCGCCGGCATCCATCCCGCCGCAGTCGTCGATCCGGCGGCCCGGATCGGCGAGGGGGTGTCGGTGGGCGCGTTCACCTTCATCGGCCCCGGGGTCGAGATCGGCGACGGCACCGCGATCGGCCCGCACTGCAGCGTGCACGGGCCGACCCGCATCGGCCGCGACAACCGCATCCTCGGCCACGCCGCGATCGGCGGCGAGCCGCAGGACAAGAAGTACCGCGGCGAGCGCGTCGAGCTGGTGATCGGCGACCGCAACCTGATCCGCGAATTCGTGACCCTCAACCGCGGCACCGGCGACGGCGGCGGCGTCACCCGCATCGGCCACGACAACTGGTTCCTCGCCTACACCCACGTCGCGCACGACTGCGTCGTCGGCGACCACTGCGTGTTCTCCAACAACGCCTCCCTCGCCGGCCACGTCACCGTCGGTGACCACGTGATCCTCAGCGGCTTCGCCGGCGTGCACCAGTTCTGCCGCATCGGCGCCCACGCCTTCATCGGCATGGGCGCCTTCGTCAACGGCGACGTGCCGCCGTTCCTGATGGTCGCGCAGGACAAGTACGCGCGCCCGCGCGGCATCAACGCCGAGGGCCTGAAGCGGCGCGGCTTCGACGCCGGCCGCATCGCCACGATCCGCCGCGCCTACCGCGCGCTGTACATGGGCGACGCGAAGCTGGACGAGGCCAGGGCCGAGCTGGAGGAGATCGCCGGCGCCGGCAGCGACGACGTGCGCGCGATGCTGGACTTCATCGGGAGCGGCGAGCGGCCGCTGTTGCGGTGAGGCCGTGATTGGTGATTGGTGATTCGTGATTGGGAAAGCGCAAGGGCAGGCCTCTGGAACGCGGGACGTCACCGCTTTTTCCAATCACCCATCACCCATCACCCATCACCCGACCAGCCCGACGCTCCGCGTCGGGCTGGTCGCCGGCGAAGCCTCCGGCGACCTGCTCGGCGCCGGGCTGGTGGAGCAACTGCGCGCGCGCTTTCCCGATGCGGAATTTGCCGGCGTCGGTGGCGCGGCGATGCGCGCGGCCGGGGTCGAGACCTGGCACGACGCCTCCGAACTCGCGGTGATGGGCCTGAGCGAGGTGCTGCGGCACCTGCCGCGGCTGCTGTCGCTGCGGCGCGGGCTGCGCAGGCGCCTGCTCGACTGGCGGCCGGACGTGTTCGTCGGCATCGACGCCCCCGACTTCAACCTCGGCCTCGAACGCGCGCTCAAGCGCCGCGGCGTGCGCACCGTGCACTACGTCAGCCCCTCGGTCTGGGCCTGGCGCGAGGCGCGCGCGGCGAAGATCGGCCGCAGCGCCGACCGCGTGCTGTGCCTGTTCCCGATGGAGCCGGCGATCTACGCCAGGCACGGCGTCGACGCGCGCTTCGTCGGCCATCCCATGGCCGACGCGATGCCGCTCAATCCCGACCGCCGCCGCGCGCGGGCCGAACTCGGCCTCGACGACGACGCGCCGGTACTGGCCGTGCTGCCTGGCTCGCGCCTGGGCGAGATCGAACGGCTGGGCGCGGTGTTCCTCGAGGCGGCCGCGCTCGTCGCCGCACAGGTGCCCGGGCTGCAGGTCGTGGTGCCCGCCGCCACGCCCGGCTGCCGCGACGCCATCGCGCGCCTGCCCTCCGCTTCCCCGTCCGTCGTTCCCGACCTGCGGATCCTCGACGGCGGGGCGCGCGAGGCGATGACCGCCGCCGACGTGGTGCTGCTCGCCTCGGGCACGGCAACGCTCGAGGCCATGCTCGCCAAGCGGCCGATGGTGGTCGGCTACCGCATCGCGCCCAGCACCTACCGCATCGTGAAGGCGCTCGGCCTGCTCAAGGTCGACCGCTATGCGCTGCCCAACGTGCTCGCCGGCAGCACCATCGCGCCCGAGCTGATGCAGGACGACTGCACGCCCGCGAACCTCGCCGCCGCCGTGCTGGCCTGGTTCACCGATCCGGCCGCGGCGGCGGCGCTGGAGCCGGTCTACCGCGACCTGCACCTGGCGCTGCGCCGCGACGCCTCGGCCAGCGCCGCGGACGCGGTGGCCGGGCTCGTGCCGGAGGCGCGATGAGCCTGCTGGTCGCCGGCGTCGACGAGGCCGGCCGCGGCCCGCTTGCCGGACCGGTCGTGGTCGCCGCGGTGATCCTCGATCCCGCACGCCCGATCGCGGGGCTGGGCGATTCGAAGAAGCTGACGGAGAAACGGCGCGAAGCGCTGTATCCGCTGATCGTCGAACGCGCGCTCGCGCACCGCATCGAGTTCGTCGACCGCGACGAGATCGATGCGCTCAACATCCTGCAGGCGACGCTGGCGGGCATGCGCCGCGCGCTGTGCGGGCTGTCCCCGGCGGCGACGTTCGCGCGCATCGACGGCAATCGCCTGCCGAAGGACCTGCCCTGCCGCGCGGAGGCGCTGGTCGGCGGCGACGGCTTCGATCCGGCGATCATGGCGGCGTCGATCCTGGCCAAGGTGGCGCGCGACCGGATGATGGTCGAGTTGCATGATGAGTTCCCGCAGTACGGCTTCGACCGGCACAAGGGCTACCCCTCGCCGCTGCATCTGGCCGCACTGCGCGAACACGGGCCGTGCCCGCAGCATCGCCGCACTTTCGGACCGGTACGACAATTGCTGCCGTAGTGACATTGGCTGTTCGGCAAACGGGCGCGTGGCGACGCGTTGA
>JAFAEU010000365.1 GCA_023423855.1 Pseudomonadota bacterium
GCCTCGCATACCGGTGGTGTGCGCATTGTCCTCCAATCGATCCGGCGATGCGCGTCCGCGCATGGCGGGAGCGCGTCCGCGTCGCGACCGGTGCACGCGACGGTTTGCGCCATGTCGATGCGGACTGCGCGGACGCTGGAACCGGGGGTTGCGGCGCGCTGTTCCGGAGATCTTGCGGAATGCGCGTCGTGGCCGCGGTTGCCGATTTGACAGGGCGAAGGGCGTCGTCGCCATAATCGCGCCGGGACTCCTGTCATGGGTCGGCGAAGATCCTGATGGATGACGACTTCCACCTCGAATTGCGGCGCGAGTCGGCCGGCAGGCTGTACGCGCACGTGGGTGGTCAGGCGACGCTGGAGAACACGCTGGCCTACTGGCGCGCGATCGCCGATGCGCTCCAGGCGCAGCCGTCGCGCCAGCTGCTGCTGGTGGACGAACTGGTGGGGCCATCGCTGGCGGCCGCGGACTGGGCGGCGCTGGTGGCGGAGGTCGGTCCGCGCCTGGGCCAGCTGCGCATCGCGCACGTCAAGCCGCGCGGACTGGACACGGTCGAATACTGCGTGCTGTCGGCGATCGATTCCGGACTGGAGGCGCAGGTGTTCGAGGACGAGCACCGGGCCAGCGTGTGGCTGCGCTACGGACCCGACGGGCCCTGACAGATCGTCATTTCCGCGAAGGCGGGACCCAGCGTCTTCAAGTCTTTGAAAGCATAAAGACACCGGATTCCCGCCTTCGCGGGAATGACGGTGGCTGGCCGGGCCTTCAAGAACGGATCCCTCCCCCGGATCAAGTCCGGGGGAGGGATGACGGACGGCTCAGGCGCGGCCGATGTCGACCGCGGTCTTGTCGATCAGTTCGGCGATGCGGCGGATCGCGTCTTCGTCCGGCAGTTCGTCGCCGAAGCGGATGCGCAGGGCGGTCTTGAGGTTTTCCATCGCGCGGCGGATGTCGGGCACGCCGCGCGTGCGGGCGCGGTGGCGACCCTGCTCGAGCCGCGCGACCAGGCGTTCGGCGTGCTCGCGCTGTTCGTCCAGGGCGGCGCGGCCTTCGTCGGTGATGGCGTACTGCTTGCGGCCGTTCTCCAGCGTGGCGGCGGTGGCGAGGCCGGTGTCCTCCAGCAGGGCCAGGGTCGGGTAGACCGTGCCGGGGCTGGGGCTGTAGTCGCCGCCGACCAGGTCGGCGATGGCGCGGATGATCTCGTAGCCGTGGCGCGGCTGCTGGTCGAGCAGGTGCAGGGCGAGCAGGCGGATGTGGCCCGGCTCGAACAGGCGCTCGCGACGGCCGTGACGGGGGCGGAAGTCGGGCGGGGAGGCGGCGCCTTCCTCGAAGCGGTGCGGGCGGCCCCGGCCGTGGCCGCGGTGGGCGTGGGGGTGGCGGTGCTTCATGGGGTATCTCCTTTCAAGTGCGGTCAAGATATATCTTGACTGCATCGAAGGAAAGGAGTGGCAAGGCAGGGACCGGGGTTCTGTTCAGCTTTGACGCATCGACCGGGGACTGGCACGCCTGCGTCTGGAGAAAGCTGGACTGTCATTCCGAGCGCAGCGAGGAATCTGCTTCTGGGCAAGGCGGGTCGGGTAGAAGCAGATTCCTCGCTGCGCTCGGAATGACAGCCTGTGGTGCCCGACCGGCGGCCGGTCCGAGCCGCGTTAGGGGAGACACGGGCAAGGCCGGCGTCCCGCGTCAACGAACTGTCATGCGCGGCCCCGACGATGGGTGTCTTTCGAGGCGATCCCATGACCAGCGAATCCCGTGGCAGCACCCTGGCCGGCCATGTCTCGCGGCTGCAGGCCGAGATCATCGACGACCTCGACGAGGAGATCGAACTGGAACTCGACGACACGCGCCTGGACCAGTTGCTCCGCGATGCGGACGGGGACGGGGACGGCGGCGACAGCGACGGCCCCGCGCTCCCGCGCGTGCAGTACTTCCGCGAGTTGCTGCGCCTGCAGGGCGAGCTGGTCAAGCTGCAGGACTGGGTGGTCGACCGCAGGCTGAAGGTGGTGGTGCTGTTCGAGGGGCGCGACGCGGCCGGCAAGGGCGGCGCGATCAAGCGCATCACCCAGCGCCTCAATCCGCGCATCTGCCGCGTGGCCGCGCTGCCGGCGCCGAACGAGCGCGAGCGCACGCAGTGGTACTTCCAGCGCTACGTGACGCACCTGCCGGCGGGCGGCGAAATCGTGCTGTTCGACCGCAGCTGGTACAACCGCGCCGGCGTGGAGCGGGTGATGGGGTTCTGCACCGACGACGAGCGCGAGGAGTTCTTCCGCAGCGTGCCGGAGTTCGAGAAGATGCTGATCCGCTCGGGCATCATCCTGGTCAAGTACTGGTTCTCGATCAGCGACGACGAACAGCACCTGCGCTTCCAGACGCGCATCCACGATCCGCTCAAGCAGTGGAAGCTCTCGCCGATGGACCTGGAGTCGCGCCGCCGCTGGGAGCTGTACACCAAGGCCAAGGAAGAGATGATCGAGCGCTCGCACATCCCCGAGGCGCCGTGGTGGATCGTGGAAGGCAACGACAAGAAGCGCGCGCGGCTCAACTGCATCCATCACCTGCTGACGCAAATCCCCTACGGCGAGGTCGCGCATCCGCAGATCGAACTGCCGGCGCGCGAGCACCACCCGGACTACCTGCGCAATCCGGTGCCGGAGGAGATGTTCGTGCCCGCGGTGTACTGACGGGAATCGCCGCCTTCCCTGCGGAAGCGGCTCCGGTGGCGATCGCGCGCTGGTGAAGTCCCGGGCAGGCGGTCGCGCCCGGGGCCACGCAGGCAGGAGGCGGGCCGCAGGGCCGGCCGGAAGAAGGCGCGCGGCAATTGACCTGGATCAATGCCCCGGCCGTTCGATGGGAGGAGAGTGCGAAGTCCCGGCGGAGGATTCGCCATGTACAAGAGCATCCTGGTTCCCACCGATGGTTCGCCGCTCTCGGGACACGCGATCGACGAAGCCCTGTCGCTCGCCGCGAGCCTGGGCGCACGGGTCACCCTGCTGACCGTGATCGAGCCGTTCCACGTCATCGCCTACGTGCCGGAGCAGATCGTCGAGACGCGCGACGCCTACGACCGCCACATGCGGCAGGAGGCCGAGCGCCGCATGCAGGAGGGCGAAGCGAAGGCCCGGGCGCGCAACGTCGGCTGCGAGACCGCGATCGTGAGCAGCGGCGATCCGCACGAAGCGATCATCGCGACCGCGAACGAGCGCGGCTGCGACCTGATCGCGATGGCCTCGCACGGCCGCCGCGGCGTGAAGGCGCTGGTGATCGGCAGCGTGACGGCCAAGGTGTTGACGCACTCGCGGATCCCGGTGCTGGTGTATCGGCGCGAGGACGCCTGACGGGCTGGTCGGCGTTGGCCGGCGAGGTGGCTTTGAAAGTGGTGTGCCGCTTGCCGGTGCAAGCGTGACCGGAAACAGCGCCGATACGACGACCGTGCGCAAGGCAGGTGCGGTCGCGCGCCCCCGGGAGCCTGCCGGGAAGCCGCGCAGGCATCGGATCGCCTCCCGTCGGGAGGCGGTTCCACGAACTCAGCCGGCGGCCGGGACCAGCGGCTGCGATCCGTTGCGGCGAACCGGCGCGTTGTCCGACCGGCGCCACTGCCGGATCAGCTGGCGCAGGGCCTCGGGCTTGGCCTGCGAGGCTGCGTTGCCCGCCTGGTTGCGCACGTTCTCGCCGTGGCAGCCGGTGCAGGTGCGGATCTCGCCCGGCTGCATGGTCACCCACACCCGTTCGCGCACGACCGGCGTGCCGGCCCCGTCCGTGGTCTGCCAGGTCAGCGCGCGATTGTCAGGGGCCGGGACAAGGTCTGGATGCGCCTGGAGCTGACGGCCACCAATGGCGGGCGAGCATGCCCCGGACGCCCGGTTCCACCACGGATGGTCCGGTCGAACGCAACTTCAAGGAACAAGCGGAACCCCCGATGCGCATCTCCCCGGGAGGGGCGCGTCGTCGGAAACCGGCTGGATGAAAGCCCGACGGCGAATCACGGGAAGTGATGGCGTTCGCAAATCAATGCTTTCAGGTGCGACAAACGCGCAAAAATGCCTGAAAAACAGCGGTTTCAAGCGTTTCGATGCGTGGGTTTCCCGACGCGGGAATCCGGGAGCGCCGCGGTCAAAGTGTGTGATTCGTTACAGAAGCGGCCTTGGCTCCGCCAGAGTCCGCGGCTGTCGGGTCGTGCGGCAGGTTCGCGGAAGACGCCTTTCGCGGGCGGCTGATCCTGCCCAGCAGGACGGCCACGCAGGCCAGCCAGCCGACGATCATCGCGATCACCGTCTTCTGCGCCAGCCCGCCCGGCAGGTCCCGCCCGAGCGCCAGCACCCAGATCGCGGCGAAGCAGGCCAGCGCCCACGGCAGCAGCCAGCGGGCGTCGCGCCGCCAGGCCTGTG
>JAFAEU010000254.1 GCA_023423855.1 Pseudomonadota bacterium
GCAGGAACGCCTGCAGCTCTTCCCAGGTCGGCATCGCCGGCGAGCAGCCGTGGCGCGAGACGACGATGGCGCCGCAGGCGTTGGCCCATGCGCAGCAATCGGCCAGCGGCGCGTCGCGCAGCCAGCCGCGCAGGAACCCGGCCATGAACGCGTCGCCGGCGCCGAGCACGTTGAACACCTCCACCGCGAAGCCGCGGCCGACGACGCCCTGGTCGAGGCTGGCGGGAATCGCGCCCGGGAACGCCGAGCATCCCTGCGCGCCGCGCTTGCAGACGAGCAGGGCAGGGGTCCTCTGGCGGATCGCGCGCAGGGCGGCGAGGGTGTCGGTGCTGCCGCCGAGGATGTGCACTTCCTCCTCGGTGCCCACGATCAGGTCGCACAGCGGCAGCACTTCCTGCAGGCGTGCGGTCACGGCCGCGTCGGCCACGAAGCGGTTCTCGCCGGCGGCCTTGCCGGTCAATCCCCACAGCACCGGCCGGTAATCGATGTCGAACACCACCCGGCCGCCGGCCTCGCGCGCCAGCCGGCAGGCGCGCACGCAGGCCTCGAACACGGACGGCTGCGACAGGTGGGTGCCGTTGATCAGCACCGCCTTCGCGGCGCGGATGAAGTCCGGATCGACATCGTCCGCGGTCAGCGCCATGTCGGCGCAGTTCTCGCGGTAGAAGATCAGCGGGAAGGTATCGGGGTCGCGGATGCCGAGGAACGCCAGCGCGGTCAGGCGCTGGGGGTCATCGATCACGCCGCGGGTGCAGACGCCCTCGCGCGCGAGCTGCTCGCGGATGAAGCGCCCGAAATGGTCCTCGCCGACGCGGGTCAGCAGGCCGGCGTCGAGGCCGAGCCGCGACGCGCCGACCGCGGTATTGGTGGGACTTCCGCCGATGTACTTGGCGAAGGACAGCATGTCCTCCAGCCGGCCGCCGGTCTGTTCGCCATACAGGTCGACGCAGGAACGCCCGATCGCGATCAGATCCAGACCATCCGCCTTCGCCATCGCCGACGCTCCTCCCGCCGGGTGGTACGGCCCGGGTTTGTAAAATCTATTCTATTTTTTTGGAATGAGCAAGATATGTTTCATTTCGGTACTGGGCGGCACACCGCGCGGCTTCCGGGTCACGCCGCGCCGTCGGCTCCGATTCTCCGCCGGGGCCCGTCGCCGTCGTGCGGGAACCCATTCCGGTCGCGCCAGGCCCCATCCCTGTCATTTCGACCGCAGGGAGAAATCCCGTTCCAGGCCCTGGACAAGAGATTTCCCTGCGGTCGAAACGACAGTCCCCGCTATTTCCTGGCCGGGCGCCGCTTCGTGCCCAGCGCGGAAGCGTTGCGGGTCGCGGTGGCGGAGGAGAACGCGTAGGAGATCACCAGCGCCTGCGCCAGGCACATGGAGGCGGAGAGCGAGCGGAACTTGCGGATCTCGGCCTCGCGGACCTGCAGCACCAGGGTCGCCGGCTTGGCGACCGGGCTGACCGGACTGTCGCTGATCGACAGCACCTTGCACTGGTTGTCGACCGCCGCGTCGATCAGGTGCACCGCTTCCTCGGCGTAGGGCTGGTAGCTGACCACGAGCAGCAGGTCGTCGCGGGTGATGCCGTGGATCTGCTGCTGGGTCATGCCGCCGACGCTGTCGATGAACACCGTCTTCTTGTCCACCTGGTGCAGCGAATAGGCCAGGTACGCGGCCACCGGGAACGAGCGCCGGAAGCCGGCGACGAACACGGTGTTGGCCTGGGCGATCAGCTTCACCGCTTCGGTCAGCTGCCGCTTGTCGATCGCGTCGTCCAGGTGCTTGAGGGCCAGCACGTTGCCTTCGACGAACTCCGCCAGCACCTGCGCCGGGTCGCTGACGCCCTTGCCGTCGACGGCCTTGCTGAATTCGCGGATGCGTTCGCCGTAGCCGAGCGAGGCGTTGGCCGAGAGCAGGCCGTCGCGCAGCACCCGCTGCATCTGCGTGGCGCCGTCGAAGCCGAAGGACTTGGCGAAGCGCACGATCGCCGACGGCTGCACGCCGCAGCGCCCGGACAGCACCGCCAGGGTCTCCAGCGCCACCGCATTGGGTTCGTCCAGCACGTAGCGCGCGATCTGCTTGAGCCGTTTGCTCAGGCCGTCGTAGCGGGCGAGGATCGCGGCACGCAGTTCCTCGGCGCTGGCCGGCGGGGTGGTCGGTTCGGACATGGCGGCCTCTGTGGTCGGTTCTTCCCTGGACCGCGGCAGTGTCCTGCAAAAAATGGAACGCGACCAGATTTCTGGAAATTCTATTGCTTTTTATAATGGAAATAATATTCTAATCGTATCCGGTGGAGGGGAAGGGCAAGTGACGCGGATCGACGTGGTGCTGATCGGGGCCGGCCGCATGGGCCAGGTCCATGGACCCAACGCCGCGCGCACGCCGGGCCTGCGCCTGCGCTACGTCGTCGATCCGCGGCCCGAGGCGGCGCGGGCGATGGCGGACGCGACCGGCGCGCAGCCCGCGACGCTGGCACAGGCGCTGGCCGATCCCGGCGTGGGCGGCGTGCTGGTGTGCAGTTCGACCGACCAGCACCTGGACAACGCGTTGCAGGCGGTGGAGGCCGGCAAGGCGGTGTTCTGCGAGAAGCCGATCGACCTTGACCTGGGCAAGGTCCTGGCCGCGCAGCCGCGCTTCCGGGACGCGCGCTTCCTGCTCGGTTTCAACCGCCGCCACGATCCGAATTTCCTCGCGCTCAAGCGCCGGCTCGACGCGGGCGCGATCGGCGCGCTGGAAAGCCTGCACATCGTCAACCACGATCCGGCCGCACCGGCGCCGCACTTCATTCCCACCAGCGGCGGACTGTTCAAGGACTTCACCATCCACGACCTCGACATGGCGCGCTGGCTGCTGGGCGAGGAACCGGTCGAGGTGTTCGCGACCGCGAGCTGCCTGGTCGACCCGGAGATCGGCCGGCTGGGCGACGTCGACACCGCGCGCACGGTGCTCAGGACCGCGTCCGGGCGGCTGTGCGTGATTTCCAATACCCGCCGCAGCGGCTACGGCTACGACCAGCGCATCGAGGCCTTCGGCGCAGGCGGCATGGCCGTCGCGGGCAACGTGTCGCGCGATACCGTGCAGGCCTTCGACGAGGCCGGCGCGACCGCGGCACCGATCGCGTACGCGTTCCCGGAGCGCTACGCCGACTCCTATCGCGCACAGATCGTGCACTTCGCCGAGGTCGCGCACGGCCGCGCGCAACCGGCGACCGGCTACGCCGACG
>JAFAEU010000275.1 GCA_023423855.1 Pseudomonadota bacterium
AACCCGGACAGCGTGGACGACGGCACCGACGCGCAGGCCAAGGCGCTGGAGGCGGAGATCCACGGACTGGAGCGCCGGGCCGGTGGCATCCGCACGCACGCGGCCGTGCTGCGGGACGTGGCGCGCCGGTTCATGTCGACGAAGGAAGTCGCGCAGATCCGCCCCGAGACGTACCGGCTGGCCGAGGCCAAGGCCGCACGCGAGGCGCTGGCCGCGGCGATGAAGCAGGACTGGCGCGCGGTGCACGCCGCCCGCCGCCGGCAACTGCAGGCGTTGTTCCTGCACAGGGAAGCCCGCGACGCGCGCGAGTTCGCCACGAAGTCCGGGCGCCGGTTCGCGCAGTTGCGCAAGAAGGCCGCCCGCCAGCGGATCGGGCTGGCCGGGGCCGACTACCTGGAGCAGCTCGACGGCATCCTCGGGCGCTTCAACCTCGCGCCGCTGACCGGGCCGCAGATGGCCGAGGGGCAGAGCCTGCGCGCGTGGATCGAAGGGAAGGCCAAGGCCGGCATCCTGGTCGACGTCCCGCCCGCGATCGCCGACGAGGCGTTCCGGATGCCGCTGCGCAAACTGAAGCTGGGCGAGCTGCGGGAACTGCGCGACGCGGTGGAGTCGATCGTGCACGCGGCCAACAGCGCCAACGAACTGCGGATCGGCGACGAGATCACCAACCGCCGCGAGGTCGACGAGGCACTCGCCGCGTCCGTGCTGGACGGCAACAAGGTGCGCCCGCAGCGCATCGGCGAGGCGACGGCGGGCGACAAGCTCCGCGACCAGCTGCTGCAGGCCCGCGGCGTCCTGGGCGCGGCGACGGACCTTGCCCGCGAGCTGGACGGCGAGCAGGAGCTCGGCGCTGTCTGGACGCATACCGTCGGCGTCATCCGCAAGGCCAACACCGCGGCGGAGACCGGCATCCGCCAGGCACAGGAGGCGATGGCAGCGATCAAGCTGCGCCACTACACGAAGGCCGAACTTCGGGCGCTGTCGAGCCGCGACATCTTCGTGCCCGAGATCGGCCAGAGCCTGAGCCGCGCGGAGATCCTGTCCCTCGGCCTGAACTGGGGCAACGCCGGCAACCGGGAGGCGATCCTCGAACAGCGCGACACCGCCGGCCGCCGGATGCTGGCGCCCGAGCAGGTGGGCGCGATCCTGTCCCGGCTCGACGAGCGCGACTGGAAGTTCGTGCAGGACACCTGGGACCATATCGACACCTACTGGCCCGCGATCGCGCAGGCCGAGCGTCGCCGGACCGGGCTGTCGCCCGAGAAGGTTGCGCGCGCGCCGTTCACGGTCCGCACGTCGGACGGCCGGGAGGTCGTGCTGCAGGGCGGCTACTACCCGCTGAAATACGAAAACGCCACGGTCAAGACCATGCGCGAGGAGGCCGCGGACTTCTACGACGCCGTGCGCTTCGGCAAGTTCGCCCGAGCGCAGACGGCCAAGGGGCACACGAAGGAGCGCATCGGCTCCGGCGGCCGCACGGTCCGCCTCGACCTGGCCGTCATCGACCAGCACCTGCGCGCCGTGAACCGCGACCTGCACCTCGGGGACGCGGTGAACTACGTGCACAACGTCCTCCACGGGCAGGAGTTCGCCGCCGCGGTCAACGCCACCGGCAACGCCGAGCGCGTGCGAGGGCTCGACCTGTGGCTGCAGGACGTGGCCGCGGGCGAGATGGTGAGCCAACGCAACGGCGAGCAGGTGGCGCGCGCGATCCGCAAGAACTTCACCGCCAGCGTGTTGACGTTCAAGGCGACCACGGCCGCGCTGCAGGTGACCGGCGTCATGCAGTCGGCCGCCGTCCTGGGGCGTGGCCCCATGCTCGACGCCGAGCGGCGCGTGATGCGGCACCCGATCGTCATGTACCGGCACGCGGTGGACTCTTCGCCGTTCATGGCCCGCCGCGTGCAGACGCACATCGAAGCGGTGCAGACCGTGCTCAACGCCGACGCGGGCGCATTCAAGGAGGGGCAGGAGGCGATGTTCCGGGCGGGCTACTACGCCATCTCGCGTGTGCAGGCGATGGTCGACGTGACCACCTGGATCGCCGCGGAGAAGGTCGGGCTCGAGAAGTTCCCCGGCGACATCGAGAGGGCGCGCGCCTACGCCGACGACATCGTGTCCCGCACGCAGGGCTCCGGCGAGTTCATCGACAAGACCGCGATCCAGCGCGGCACGCTGTCCGAGGGCATCCGCCAGACCGAATACATCCGCGGCACGACGATGCTGATGGGCTACCTGCTGACCAAGCAAAACGCGATGATCGGCATCACCCGCCGGGCGGACTTCAAGAAGCCGAAGGAGGCGTTCGTCTGGTTCGCCGACATGCTGAACCTGTACGTCTGGGAAGGCATGGCGGCCATGATCATCCGCGGCAGCTGGCCCTCGGACGACGACGACGACGGCAGCGTGGTCGACGACTGGATCGCGGCGGCCGCCGGCGAGGCGGCTGGGACGCTGTTCGGGGCGATCCCTGGCGTGTCCATGGGCGTGTCGGAGCTGCGCGGCTACGACGCCAAGGGCGTGATTGCCGACGCCTGGGAGAGCGTGGGGCGCGCCCTGACGCAGATCCGGCAGGGCGAACTCGACGCGGCATTCCTGAAGGCCCACGTCTCGCTGGCCGGCTTCGCCCTGGGCGTGCCGTCCTCGCAGATCAACAAGACCGTTGACGCCATCGCGGCGGCGCAGGACGGGAAGGACGTGAGCCCGATCGAGTACGTCACCGGGCCGCGGAAGGATTGACGATGCGAGACGCGGACGGGTTGCGCACCGGATCGGCGATGGCCGCGTCGAACGTCTCCTGCGGCACCTGCGCCCTGATCTCCTTGGCTGCTTGCAGGATCTCTTTCTCGCCCTTGGCGACGATTTCGCGCTGCTGCTCCTTCGGCGCTTCGGCAATCGTGGCGGCGGCGGAAACGGAAACTTTCCCTGTTTCGACGGCAGCCACAAGCTCCGGCGCGCCTTCATCTTTCACCTTGGCAGCAGCGGCGACGGTGCGAGTGCTGACGTTCAGTAGCTTTGCCGCGTCGGCCTGTGAAGTCTGCAAATT
>JAFAEU010000366.1 GCA_023423855.1 Pseudomonadota bacterium
CGGCTACGTGCTGCTGGTCGAGGGCGGCCGCATCGACCACGCCAACCACGAGGGCAACGCCTACCGCGCGCTCGACGAGACCACGGCGATGTCGCGCGCGGTGCGCGCCGCGGCGGACATGACCTCGGCCGACGACACCCTGATCGTGGTCACCGCCGATCACTCGCACACGCTCGGCTTCGTCGGCTATCCCAAGCGCGGCAACCCGAACCTGGCCAAGGTGCGCGGCCGCACCTGCGAGGACGACGATCCCAACGACTACGCCCGCGACATGTTCGGCCTGCCCTACACCACGCTGGTCTATGCCAACGGCCCCGGCTACACCGGCGCCAGCGCGACCCAGCCGGCCGGCCCCAAGCGCCACCTGCACCATCCGGGCGCCTTCGAGGCAGCCGAAGGCCGGCCCGACCTGCGCGAGGTCGACACCGCGCACCCCGACTACATGCAGGAAGCGCTGATGCCGCTGAAATCCGAGTCGCACGGCGGCGACGACGTCGGCATCTGGGCGCGCGGCCCCGGCAGCGACGCCTTCCGCGGCACGCTGGAGCAGCACGTGATCTACCACGTCATCGTCCAGGCCACGCCGAAGCTGCGCGAACGCCTGTGCGCGGCCGGCACCTGCAGCGCAGACGGCGTGCCGGTGGAGCTGCCCGATCCGGCGGAGTTCGCCACGCCGTGACGGCGGCGGCGCACCGTCCGTCCTGTCATTCCGGAGCCTGCGCCCTGCTCTCCTGTCATCCGGAAGCCCGCGCACTTGTCATTTCGACCGAAGGGAGAAATCCCGAGTGTCGGGAAAGCAGATTTCTCCCTTCGGTCGAAATGACAGGGAACGGGGCATGACAGGGAACGGGGCATGACAGGGAGCGGGGCATGACAAAGACCATTCGCGCCGGGGACCCATGCGTGGTTCCGCGTGGTCGACCTGTCCGCCCGGCAGTATCCTGAACCACCCCACCCAGGAGTCCGACCATGAATCGTCTCGACGGCAAGATCTGCGTCGTCACCGGCGCCGCCAGCGGCATCGGCAAGCGCATCGCCGAGGTCTACGCCGCGGCCGGCGGCAAGGTCGCGATCGCCGACCTCAAGTTCGACGCCGCCGAAGCGACGGCGCAGGAAATCCGCGACGCCGGCGGCGACGCGCTCGCCGTGGCGATGGACGTCACCGACGAGGCCCAGGTCGTCGACGGCATCGCGCAAGTGGTCGCGCACTACGGCCGGGTCGACGTGCTGGTCTCCAACGCCGGCATCCAGATCGTCAACAAGGTCACCGACTTCAGCCTCGCCGACTGGAAGAAGATGCTCGCCATCCACCTCGACGGCGCCTTCCTCACCACGCGCGAAGCCCTGCGCGACATGGAGAAACGCAAGTCCGGCGGCGCGATCATCTACATGGGCTCGGTGCACTCGCACCTGGCCTCGAAGCTCAAGGCGCCCTACGTCACCGCCAAGCACGGCCTGCTCGGCCTCGCCCGCACCGTTGCGAAGGAAGCCGCCGAATACGGCGTGCGCGCCAACGTGATCTGCCCCGGCTTCGTGCGCACGCCGCTGGTCGAGAAGCAGATCCCGGAGCAGGCGAAGGAACTGGGCATCAGCGAGGAGGACGTGGTGAAAAACGTCATGCTCAAGGACACCGTGGACGGCGAGTTCACCACCGTCGACGACGTCGCCAACGTCGCGCTGACGCTTGCGGCGTTCGAGACCAACGCGCTGACCGGGCAGAGCATCGTCGTCAGCCACGGCTGGTTCATGCAGTAGGCGCATGCCGGCCATGAACGAAGCGGTCTGCACGCACGTCCGCCGCTACCCGACGGTGGCGCTGGTGCTGCAGGGTGGCGGCGCGCTCGGCGGCTACCAGTGCGGCGTCTACCAGCGCCTGCACGAGGCCGGCATCGCGCCGAACTGGATCGCCGGCATCTCGATCGGCGCGATCAACGCCGCGATCCTCGCCGGCAACGCGCCGGAGGACCGCATCGCGCAGCTGCGCGCGTTCTGGGAGCAGGTGTCCGAACCCGCCGGGCCGCTGGCGCTGCCCGCGGTCGGCGTGCGCGCGATGCTCGCGGCCGTACCCGACCACGACGGGCTGCTGTCGTGGGCGCGCAACCTCAGCGCGCTGGGCGCGCTGGTGCAGGGCCAGCGCGGCTTCTTCCAGGCGCGGCCGCTGTCGCCGTTCCTGTTCGGCGACGGCAGCGACTGGGCCACCAGCTTCTACGACACCGCGCCGCTGCGCGAGACGCTGCTGCGCTTCGTCGACTTCGAGCGCATCAACCGCGACCCCGGCGTTCGCCTGACCGTCGGTGCGACCAACGTGGTGCGCGGCAACTTCCGCTACTTCGACAGCGCGCAGGAGCAGATCCGGGTCGAGCACATCCTCGCCTCGGGCGCGTTGCCGCCGGCGTTTCCCGCGGTCGAGATCGACGGCGAACCGTACTGGGACGGCGGCATCGTCTCCAACACGCCGCTGGAGTACATCCTCGACAGCCGCCCGCACGAGGACACGCTGGTGTTCCAGGTCGACCTGTGGAGCGCGCGCGGCGCGCGGCCGAAGACGATGATGGACGTGCTGGAGCGGATCAAGGACATCCGCTACTCCAGTCGCACCCGCCACGGCACGCAGATGGTCGAGGTCGCGCAGAAACTGCGCACCTCGCTCAAGGAACTGATCGACCGCCTGCCCGAGCGCAGGCTGCCGCCGCACCTGGACGAAGCGCTGTCGCCCTACCTCGACGACCGCGTGTTCAACATCGTCCACCTGATCTACCAGGCCAAGCCGCACGAGCAGGAGAACAAGGACTACGCCTTCGGCACGATCCCGCTGCACGAGCACTGGGAGAGCGGGATGCGCGACATGGAGCGCACGCTGCAGCGCCCCGCTTACTTCGCCCTGCCCGACCGCGCGGTCGGCGTGGCGACGCACGACGTCCACCGCCAGGGCCGCGCCGGCGACTGAACGCGGCGCCCGTCCCCTTTCAACGAACTCCCTCCCCCGCTTGCCGGGCATTGCGCCCTTTACGGGCGGAAGGAGCAGACACTCGCGCCTGCAGGCATGAAGCCGATCAACGGGGCCTGCGTGCGAGCGACGGCCGTCTCCGGGGATAATGCCGCCCGAGGGACGAAAGCGCTTCGCATCCGTCCGCACGATCCGGGACGGGCGAACACGATGAGCGCATGGCGCCACAGCAAGCACAGGCCGAAGCCGGCGCCCGCCGCCTGGCTCGCCGTGCTGTGCCTGCTGCTCGTGGCCGCTTCCGCCGCTGCCGCCGCGAACCCGTCCCCCGCCTACCTGTTCGTCGGCGGCGGCACGACCGACACCACCC
>JAFAEU010000448.1 GCA_023423855.1 Pseudomonadota bacterium
TCGACGTGATCGAGAAATTCGGACGTTTCCCGCACCGCAACCGCGCGCTCGGGCGCATCAGCACGCCGGAAGAGCAAGCGTGGCTGGATGCGGGCGGGGGCTTCTGATCCGCGGCGCCATCGCCGCAGTCATTGCAGGAGCACCTGCAGGCGCATCAATACTCGGGAATCGAGTCGTCCACGGTCCGCGACCAGGCGACGATGCCGCCCTCGACGTTGTGCACGTTGCTGAACCCCATCGCCCGGAACTCCTCCGCGGCGCGACCGCTGCGGCCGCCGCCGTGGCACATGAACGCGATTGCGGTGTCCTTCGGCAGCGCCTCGATGGCGTCGCGGCCCTCGTCGAAGGTCCGGAACGGCACCGACACCGAGGCGATCGCGCGTTCCTCCGGCGGACGCACGTCGACCAGCAGCAGTTCGCCGGCGCGGACCTTGGCATCGACCTCGGCCGGCGACAGCTGCGCGACCGGCTTCGGCGCGTTCGGATTGTCGATGACCAGGCCCTTGCCGCGCATGTCGTCGGCGAAGTCGATGACCAGCCCCTCGGCGCGGCGGGCACCGGCGACGTCGAACTGCACGCGCACGCCGTCGACGTCGAGGGCAATGGCGTCGGCGTCGGCCGGCGCGAGGTTGAGCCGGGTGCGGAACGCGCGATCGATGTCGACCTGCAGCACCACCTCGCCGCCGGCGTCGTCGAGCGCGCCGCGGATCATCGCCAGCGCCGCCGGCGTGATCGTGATCGACGGCGGCGTGCGATCCGGCGCGGCCAAGCCGAGCGCGGCGTGCAGCTCGCCGCTGTTGACCATCTGCCCGATGATGTCGCTGCCGCCGACCAGTTCGCCGTCGACGTACAGCTGCGGGATCGTCGGCCAGTCGCCGTAGGCCTTGATGCCCTCGCGGATCTCCGGGTCGGCCAGCACGTTGACGTGGGCGTAGTCGGCGCCGAGCGATTCGAGCGCGGACACCGCCTTGGCCGAGAAGCCGCACTGCGGCGCTTCGGGCACGCCCTTCATGAACAGCACGGCGCGGTTGGCCTGCAGCAGCGCGTCGATGCGGGCGCGCAGGGCGGGGTCGAGGGACATGGCGAAGATCCTTGGAGCGGGGCCAACCATGGTAGCGCGATCGTGCCGGCAACGGCCGCAACACGGCGTTGCGCGCGGGGGGTGATGGCATCATCCGCGCATGGACGTCCCGCACCGCCCGCCGCGCCGCCCGCATGCCTGGCTGCCCCTGCTGCTGCTGTCGCAGGGGCTGGTGGCGTGGGCGTGGTGGCGCTGGGGCTGGCCGCTCGGGCTGCCGCTGATGTTCGCCACGCACGCGGTGTGCTGGTGGGGCGTGCTGACGCCGAACTCGGCGCTGTACGGGCCGGTGCTGTCGCGGCTGCCCACGGACGCGCGCGAGGTCTGGCTGACCATCGACGACGGCCCCTCCGGCGACACCGCCGCGATCCTCGACCTGCTCGATGCGCACGAGGCCAAGGCCACGTTCTTCCTCGTCGGCGACCGCGCGCAGGCGCGTCCCGACCTCGTGCGCGAGATCGCGCGGCGCGGCCACGGCATCGGCAACCACAGCCGCACGCATCCGCAGGCGTGGTTCTGGGCGCTGGGACCGCGGCGCATGCGCGCCGAGATCGAGGGCTGCCAGCGCCAGCTGGCGGCGATCACCGGCGCCGCGCCGCGCTGGTTCCGCGCGGTGGTGGGGCACGCCAATCCCTTCGTCTCGGCGCCGCTGCGCGACGAGGGGCTCGCGCGCGTGGCCTGGGGTGCACGCGGCTTCGACGCTGTGGACGGCGACGTTGCACGCGTAATCGCGAAGATCGAACAGGGCCTGTCGCCCGGCGCGATCGTGCTGCTGCACGAGGGGGCCGCGCATGGCCGCAACGTCGAGATGGTCGCGACGCTGCTGCAGCGGCTCGATGCGCTGGACTATCGCACCATGCTGCCCCGCCCTTAGGAGCGCCTTCAGGCGCGACGGGCCTTGTCGATGGATCCATGCATTGCGCGGGTCGCGGCTGAAGCCGCTCCTACAATGGGGAAAGGGTGGAGGGCGTTGGCCGGCATGATCGGACGCAGTGACATCGAAGCATTGGTCCCGCACAAGCACGCGATGTGCCTGTGGGACGAGGTGCTGGCCTGGGACGCGCAGCGCATCCGTTTGCGCGCATCGAACCACCGCGATCCCGCGCATCCGCTGCGCAGCGACCGCCGGCTGCGCGCGCTGCACCTGTGTGAATACGGCGCCCAGGCGATGGCGGTGCACGGCGGCCTGCTCGCGCGTGCGGGCGGAGGCACGGCGCCACCCGGCATGCTCGTCGCCCTGCGCGATGTCCGCCTGCACGTCGCCCGCATCGACGACCTGGCGGGCGCGATCGAATGCGAAGCGCAGCTGCTCGCCGCGGGCGAGACCAGTCAGCAGTACGCCTTCAGCATCACCCACGCCGCCACGCCGCTCGCCCAAGGCCGCGCCACGGTGATGCTCACCCCATAGGGCGGGCCTCGGCCCGCCTCGCACGAACGCCCGGGTTTGCGGCTGGACGTATCTGGCGGGTTGAAACCCGCCCTATGACCCGGGATGGTGCCGCGATGGGCCCACGCATCGCCGAGGCATCGCATAATCGCCGCACTCCATCTTCGGGAATGCGATGAAGCGGGCACTCGTCACCGGCGGCAGCGGCGACCTCGGCGGCGCGATCTGCCGCCGGCTCGCGGCGAACGGGCTGCACGTCATCGTCCACGCCAACGCGAACCGCGCGCGCGCCGACGCCGTGGTCGCGGCGATCGCGGAAGCGGGCGGCAGCGCGCAGGCGGTCGCGTTCGACGTTGCAGACGGCGCGGCGACGCGTGCGGCGATCGAGGCGCTGCTGGCCGACGGGCCGGTCCAGGTGGTCGTCAACAACGCCGGCATCCACGACGATGCGCCGATGGCCGGCATGTCGCAGGCGCAGTGGGCGCGCGTGGTCGACGTCTCGCTGCACGGCTT
>JAFAEU010000450.1 GCA_023423855.1 Pseudomonadota bacterium
AAGCCGTGCACGGTCGGCTCGCGGCTGCCGACCACCGCAACCACCTCGCCGTCGTGCACGTCGGTGAGCACCAGGCCGGCTTCCAGCGGCGGGCGCTTGCCGGTCTGCAGCGACTTCAGCGTGCGCGCCACCGAAGCCTCGGTGGTGCGCACGCTCAAGTCGCTTCAGACCGGCAAGCGTCCGCCGCTGGAGACCGGGCTGGTGGTGACCGACGTGCACGACGGCGAGGTGATTGCCGTGATCGGCAGCCGCGAGCCCACGCGCCACGGCTTCAATCGTGCGGTGGAGGCGCAGCGCCCGGTCGGTTCGCTGCTCAAGCCCTTCGTCTACCTGCTGGCGCTGGCCAGCCCGCGCAACTGGTCGCTGGCGACGTGGGTCGACGATTCGCCGGTGACGGTGACGCTCGACAACGGCCGCAAGTGGTCGCCGGGCAACTCCGACGGACGCAGCCACGGCACCGTGCGCGCGATCGACGCGCTGGCGCAGTCGTACAACCAGGCCACGGTGCGCATTGGCATGCAGGTCGAGCC
This sequence comes from Pseudomonadota bacterium, assembly GCA_023423855.1. Lineage (GTDB taxonomy): Bacteria > Pseudomonadota > Gammaproteobacteria > Xanthomonadales > Xanthomonadaceae > Luteimonas. The sequence continues at coordinate 531 of JAFAEU010000450.1, forward strand.
GGAGCGGCTGGCGGACCTGGTGCGCACGCTGGCGGGCATCCAGGCCAGCGCCAATCCCGCGCTGATCCTCGGCGCGATGGACCAGAGCCCGTACGCGATGGCGCAGCTCTACCAGTTCCTCGCCTCCGGCGGCGAGATCCAGCCGCTGCACGCGGTGCGCGGCGTGCTCGATCCGGAAGGCCGCGTGGTCAAGCGCTACGACAAGGAGCCCGCGCCCGCGACCGAGGGCGACGCGATCGCAGCGCGCCTGGTGACGCTGGCGCTGCAGCACGCGGTGACCTCGGGCACCGGCCGCCAGTTGGTCAACGACGGCCTCGGCCGGCTCGGCGCCGCCGGCAAGACCGGCACCAGCAACGACGGCCGCGACAGCTGGTTCGCCGGCTGGACCGGCGACCACCTCGCCGTGGCCTGGGTCGGCAACGACCAGAACGAACAGACCGGCCTGTACGGCGCCACCGGCGCGATGCGGGTGTGGTCGGGGCTGTTCGCGCACCTGCCGAGCGCTCCGCTCAAGGTCGGCAACCAGGGCCTGGACTGGCAGTGGGTGCTGCAGTCCAACGCCACCGACGCCGAATGTCCGGGCGCGCGCCGCTTCGCCTTCGTCGCCGGTTTCGCGCCGCCGCACCAGCCTTGTGTCTACGCGCAGCCCGACGCATTCGGCGAACCGGAGGACGCGCCGTCGCGCGGCTGGCGCGAGTGGTTCGGGTTCGGCCGTCGCGAGGCGCCGGCCGAACCTGCGCCGTCGCAACCCAGCCCCCCACCCAGCGAGTAGCAAGCCATGAAGTCGATTCCCGCCATCGCGGTGCTGGCCGCCGTCGCGCTCGTCGCCGGCTGCGCCAGCGCGCCGCCGCAGCCCGCCGCGCCCGCACCGCTGACCGCGGCCACGCCCGAACAGATGGTCGCCGCGATCGATGCCGCCGCCGGCGACGGCGAAGGCGAACTCGCGGTGCAGCCGCTGCGCGATCCGATGGTCGAGGACCTGCGCGAACAGGCGCAGCAGGCGCGCGCGCAGGGCCGTTACGACGATGCGGCCGCGGCGCTGGAGCGGGCGCTGGCGATCGTGGCCGACGACCCGGCGCTGCTGCAGGAGCGCGCGGAAACGGCGCTGCTGCAGCGCGATTTCGAGCGCGCCGGCCAGCTGGCCGAACGCGCGTTCGCGCTCGGCGCGCAGGTCGGGCCGCTGTGCCGACGCCATTGGGCGACGATCGAACAAGTGCGTCTGGTCGCCGGCGATGCCGAAGGCGCGGCGTCGGCGAAACGGCAGGTCGACGGCTGCAAGGTCGCGGGACCGAACCGTTTCTGATCCGGTAGGTCGGGGGCTACGCCCCCGACGCTCGCGCACCGGGCACCCCGCGTTGGCCCCATAGGTCGGGGCTATGCCCCGACGCCTCGCGCCGGGCACCCAGCATCGGCCACGTAGAGCCTGCCCCGTACTTGATACGGGGGCCGACCTACGTCCGGCGGGATCTCGCGCCTGCAAGATATGCGGGATGATGCAGGTCCCTCGCCACGCCCGGAACGACGAAGACAAGGTGCGAATCGATCCAACTCCCCGGATGCCGTCCATCGCCGATGCCCCGCTCGCCGAGCGCAGCATCGCCGCGCTCGCCGACGGCGGCCTGCTGGCGCAGCGCATCCCCGCCTTCGTCGTGCGCGACGCGCAGCAGCGCCTGGCCGGCGCGGTGGCCGGCGCGCTGGACGCGCGCGGCACCCTGCTGGCCGAGGCCGGCACCGGCACCGGCAAGACCTTCGCCTATCTCGTGCCGCTGCTGCTGTCCGGGCAGAAGGCGATCGTCTCCACCGGCACCCGCGCGCTGCAGGACCAGCTCTACCACCGCGACCTGCCGCGCGTGCGCGACGCGCTCGGCACCGGGCTCAGGACCGCGCTGCTCAAGGGCCGCGCCAACTACCTCTGCCGCTACCGGCTCGAACGCGCGAAGGGCGAACCACGCTTCACTTCGCGCGAGCAGATCGCGCAGTTCCAGCGCATCGTCGCCTGGAGCGGGCGCACGAAGATGGGTGACCTCGCCGAGATCGAGGCGCTGCCCGAGGATTCGCCGCTGCTGCCGATGGTGACCTCGACCGCCGAGAACTGCCTCGGCAGCGAATGCCCGCTGTGGACCGACTGCTTCGTCGTGCAGGCGCGCCAGCGGGCGCAGTCGGCCGACCTGGTCGTGGTCAACCACCACCTGCTGCTGGCCGACCTTGCGCTCAAGCAGGAAGGCTTCGGCGAGATCCTGCCCGGCGCGCAGGCCTTCGTCGTCGACGAGGCGCACCAGCTGCCGGAGCTTGCCGCGCAGTTCTTCGGCGAAGGCCTGTCGGCGCGGCCCCTGGTCGAACTCGGGCGCGACGCGCTGGGCGAGTGCAAGGACGTGCAGGGTTCGCTGGCGCTGGTGCAGCAGCCCGCGCGCGACCTCGAGCAGGCGGCGCGCGCGCTGCGCGCGGCGATGGAAGGCCTGCCGGCGCGCGGCACCCAGGCGCGGGCGCTGCAGTGGCC
>JAFAEU010000466.1 GCA_023423855.1 Pseudomonadota bacterium
GCGGCGAGCGCCCCGGCGGCGAGCGCGACGCAGCTGCGCGCGATCAGCACGCCGGCGCCGCGCTACCCGCCCGACGCGCTGCGCGCGGGCACCGCAGGCGAGGTGCAGCTGGAGTTCACCGTGGCGGTGGACGGCTCGGTGGATGCGGTCCGCGTCGTGCGCGCCGATCCGCCGCGGACCTTCGACCGCGAGGCGATCAACGCAGTCCGCCGCTGGCGCTTCGAGCCGGTGCCGGCGCCGGTCACCACGCGGCGCACGATCAACTTCAGTCCGGCACAGTAGGCGGCAGAGGTTCCGAGGAACGAAAAAGCCCGGCGAAAGCCGGGCTTTTTGATTGGTTCGGAAGCGCGATGGCAATGAAACCGTCATCCCCGCGAAAGCGGGGATCCAGTGTCTTTCGTCAAATCAAAATGGATCCCCGCTTTCGCGGGGATGACGGCGGAAAAGGTGTCGCCTGGAGACCGTCAACCGTTGCCCATGGATGGCTCGTGCCTTGCAGGATCCCGCCTGGGGAACGTCTCGTCCCCTGCGCTCCTCGCTGCAAGCGACCCATCGCCTAGGCCGAAATCGCCAGCCGCTCCTTGTGGTACAGCCGCGCGGCCAGCAGCCACAGCACCAGCCCGAGGCCGAAGCCGGCGGCGAGGTACACGCCCCATTCGGGCGCGCTGATCGCCTCGCTGCGCACCAGCTTGAGGATCATCTGGTTCTGCGCCAGGAACGGCACCGCGAACTGCCACAGCTGGTTCTTGACCGGGTTCACCATCAGCATGATCGTCGGCACGATCGGCAGGAACATCAGCACGCTCATGTAGCTCTGCGCCTCCTTCACCGACTTCACGCTGGCCGCGATCAGGGTCAACAGGGTGGTGCCGATCAGCACCATCGGCAGCAGCACGAACAGCAGCTGCGCCATCACCGGCAGCGACACGTCGACCAGCTGCAGCGGCCCCGGCGCGAACTGGAAGCTGAACTTGAACGCGAGCACGATCAGCAGCAGCGAGAGCATGCCGAACAGGCAGGCGGCGAGGATCTTGCCGCTCATGATCGCCGCGCGCGCCGCCGGCGTGGCCAGCAGCGGCTCCAGCGACTGGCGCTCGCGCTCGCCGGCGGTGACGTCGATCACCAGCGCCGCGCCGCCGAGGAAGCTGAAGAGGATCAGCAGGTAGGGCAGGAACGCGAGCAGCATGCCGCGCCGCGCTTCCGGCGTGGCGACATCGCGCTGCCCGACCTGCACCGCGAAGCCGGCCTCGGGACTGACGCCGCGGTTGATGCCGCGCAGCGCGCCGACCGTGCGGCTGTACTCGAGCAGCACGCCGCGCAGCCGGTTCACCGGGACCTGCGAGTCCTGGCGCGAGCTGTCGTAGATCAGCTCGACCCTGGCGCTGCGGCTGGCGCGCCACTGCTCGCCGAACGCCGGGTCGATCCTGAGCACCACGTCCCAGGTCTGGTCGCGGACCTCGCGGTCCGGATCCTGCGGCGCGGGTTTGGCCTCGATGTTGCGGCCCTTGAGGAAGGCGACCAGGTTCGGCGCGTGCTCGGCGCCGACCACCGGCAGCTCCAGCGTCGATTCGAGCTGGGTGCGCATCTTCTTCTCGGCCATCGCGCCCATGCCCAGGATCAGCGCCGGCATCACGATCGGCCCGAGGAACAGGCCGAGCATCATGGTCTTGCGGTCGCGGAACAGGTCCAGCAGCTCCTTCTTCGCGACGGTCCAGATGGCGGACATCATGCGGCTTCTCCTTCGAGGTCGGCCAGGCGCACGAACACGTCCTCCAGGTCGGCCAGCCCGGTCAGTTCGCGCAGCTCGTCGGGGGTGCCGATCGCGCGCACCTCGCCGTGCGCGATCACCACGATGCGGTCGCACAGCGCGGCGACCTCCTGCATGATGTGGCTGGAAAAGATCACGCAGCGGCCCTCGTCGCGCAGCTTGCGCAGGAAGCCGCGCAGGCCGCGCGTGGTCATCACGTCCAGGCCGTTGGTCGGTTCGTCGAGGATCACGTTGCGCGGGTCGTGCACCAGCGCGCGCGCGATCGCGGTCTTGGTGCGCTGGCCCTGCGAGAAGCCCTCGGTGCGGCGGTCCAGGAAGTCCTCCATCACCAGCGTCTTCGCCATCTCCGCGGTGCGCTCGCGGATCAATGCCTCGTCGAGCCCGTGCAGGCGGCCGAAGTAGGCGATGTTCTCGCGCGCGGTCAGGCGCTTGTAGACGCCGCGCGCGTCGGGCAGCACGCCCAGGCGCTGGCGCACCGTGGTCGGGTCCTTCGCCACGTCGATGCCGTCAACCTCGATGCGGCCCTGGTCGGGCGTCATCAGCGTGTACAGCATGCGCAGCGTGGTGGTCTTGCCGGCGCCGTTGGGGCCGAGCAGGCCGGTGATCTGTCCGTCGCGCGCCTCGAAGCCGACGCCTTTCACCGCATGCACGGGGCCGGTCTTGGCCTTGAAGGATTTGTGGAGGTTGTCGAGGAGGATCATGGGAGGAGTCCGTGATTCGTGGATGGGTGATGGGTGATTCGAAGAAGCGGATCCGGACGGCGGGGCTATTGCCTTTACCAATCACGAATCACGGATGACGAATCACCGCGCCTACGGCTCCCAGCCGTAGGCGCCCGCAAACGGCGGCTGCGCCGACAGCCGGTCGAGGCAGCTGGCGTCGAGCGCCTTCGGGTCCGCCGATTCGATGAACTGCGCGAACAGCTTGGGCATGCAGCCGGTGCCGAGCACGCTGTGGCCCTGGCCGGGCAGCACCAGATGGCGGCCGTTGGGCAGGGTCGCGACCACGTCGTCGCCGTAGCGCGGCGGCGTGACCGGGTCGAGCTCGCCGCTGACCGCAAGCACCGGCACCTCGCCCGACAGCGGCGCGCGGAAGCCCTCGGCGCGCCTGCCCTTCGGCCAGACCGCGCACTGCTGCTGCATGAGATCGACCAGCTGGTTGCCGAGCACGGTGTCGGCATCGGCGGCATCGCTGCGGAACTCGGCCACGTCCTCGCTGCAGCTCACCGACAGGCTCATGCCCATCGCGATCATGTCGCCCATCTGCGACGAAAGCATCCGCGACTGCGCGAGCAGGCTCTCGTAGCGCTGCTGCGAGGCTTCGTGCAGCAGCAGCGGCAGGGTGGCGGCCATCGAGGGCTGGTAGGCGTACATCCGCAGCAGGCCCATCAGGTGGCCGTAGCGCGGCACCTCCTCGCGCCATTCGCCCGACACCGGGTCGCGGTAGCGCACCGGCGCGATGCCGCCGGCCTGCAGGCGTTCGCGCACCAGGGTCAGCTGCCGGCGCGGATCGCCCAGGTTCGTCAGGCAGGCCTCGCTGGCGCGACAGCGCTGGAACTGCGCGTCGAGCGCGTCCTCGAGGTTGCGGGCGTGGTCCTGCCCGAGCACCAGGGTGTTCGGCGCCACCGAGTCGAGCACCAGGCTGCGCGTGTACCGCGGGTAGGCGGCGGCGTACTGCTGCGCCACGCGCGTGCCGTAGGACACGCCGACGAGGTTGATGCGCTCGACGCCGATCTTCCGCCGCACCAGGTCGAGGTCGCGGATGTGGTCGCCGGTGGTGTAGAAGCGCAGGTCGCTGGTCTTGGCCAGCTCGTCGCGGCAGGCTTCGGTGAGGCGCACCACCGCTTCCGGCGTTTCGTTCGCCGGGTCCGCGAGGGTGGCCTCGTCGCTGAAGCCGGGGCACTGCAACGGGTTCGAACCGCCGGTGCCGCGCGCGTCGACCAGGATCACGTGGCGGTTGCGCCGCACGTCGGAGAACGCGTTCGCCAGCGCCGGGAAGCTTTCGATCGCCGACTGGCCGGGACCGCCGGCGATCATGTAGATCGGGTCGGCCTCGGCCATGCCCCTGGCCGGGACCAGCGCGACCGCGAGGTCGATCTTGCGGCCGTCGGGGATGTCGTGGTCCTCGGGCACGGCCAGCGTCGCGCACTGCGCCTCGACCGAACTGCCGCCGGGCGCGGCCAGCGCGCAGGGTTCGAACGCGATCTGGCCGTAGTGCAGCTTGCCCTGCGCGTCGGCGCGCGGGCCGGCCTGCTGGCGCGAGCCGCCGTCGCAGGCCGCGAGCAGCAGCGCGGCGGCGAGCAGGGAGACGGGGAACAGCGTGGACTTCATGCAGGGCTCTCCGGGAAGAAAATCGATTCGAGGGTGGCGTCGAACACCGCGGCGATCCGGAACGCGAGCGGCAGGCTCGGATCGTACTTGCCGGTCTCGATGGCGTTGATCGTCTGCCTCGATACCTCCAGACGTTCGCCCAGCTGCGCTTGTGACCAGCCGCGCAGCTCACGCAGTTCGCGGACGCGGCTCCTCATCGCCCGGGCCTCAACGGTAGCGCCGCGCCACGAAGGCCTTGGCGGCGCCGTAGATGGCGCAGACCAGCGGGAAGACCCAGATCATGGCGACGTCGCCGGGGACATGCACCAGCCGCGCGGACTGCAGCAGGCCGCCGGTCATGTACAGCATCGACACGAACACGGTGGCCACCCCGACCGATTCGAGTTCGATGCGCTGCTGCATCTCGTCCAGGCCGCGCATGTAGCGGATCATGCCGCGCACCGCAAAGCCGATCGGCAGCAGCGGTGCGATCGCGACCGCGACGCGCAGCAGGGGCAGGTCCACGCGCCGGAGCAGCCAGATCGACGCCGACAGCACCAGCACGTAGGCGCCCATCGACACCGCGAGTTCACGCAGGTAGCGACGGGTGACGCCGGGCGGCGCCGTGTCGCAGTCCGCGTCCGCGCCGCGGTGCGCCACCGCCATCGCGGCCAGCAACAGGGCGCCGATGAAGAGGACGATGGCGAGGTCCCTCGACATGCCGGGCACCAGGCGCAGCAGCAGGGCGGCGGCGGCCAGCGCGACCGCGGTCGCGGCCAGCACCCGGTATGCGGTCAGGCGCATGGCGGCGAGCCCGGGCGGGACGGCGGGGTCGCGTTGGCGAGTGGGAACGTCATGACGAGGTGTCAAGCAAGCTTGACAAAAGCATGCGCCCGGCGGGTCGTAGTGTCAAGCGTCCTTTACAACAACGACATGAAGGGGGCTATTTGCTGCTGACGTATTTCTCGCGCCGGATCTGCGGCACCGCCAGCCCCGCCGCCTTCAGTGCCTCGAAGCAGGCGTCGACCATGTTCGGATTGCCGCACAGGTAGGCGATGTCGGTCGCCGCGTCGGGCGCGAACTCGGCCAGGAACTGCTGCACGTAGCCGTGGCGCACGTCGGCGTGCGCGTGCGGCGAGCCCGGCGCCGGCAGCTCGCGCGAGAAGCACGGCACGAAGCGGAAATCCGGATGCGTCTCGGCGAAGGCGCGGAATTCGTCGCCGTACAGCAGTTCGTCCGGCGTGCGCGCGCCGAACAGCAGCACCACCTCGATGCCGCGCTGCGCGATCGCCTTCTCCAGCAGCGGCAGCATCGCGCGGTAGGGCGTGACGCCGGTGCCGGTGCCGATCAGCAGATAGCGGCGGTTGGCGTCGCCGGGCATCAGGCAGAAGCGGCCGAACGGGCCGCTGGCCTGCACCGTGCCGCCCGGGTCGAGGCCCTCGAACAGCGCCGTCGCCGCACCGCCGGGGACGTAGCTCACCGCGATCTCGACCGCGTCGCCCGGGCCGAGCGCGTGGTCGTGGATCGTCGCCAGCGAATACGAGCGCTTGGTCGCGGTGCCGTCGGCGTAGTGGAAGTGCACCTGGATGAACTGGCCGGGGATGAAGTCCAGCGGCTGCCCGTCGTCGCGGGTGAAGGTCAGGTGCGCCACCGACGGCGCGAGCATGCGCCTGCCGGTGAGCTTGAGCGGAAACTGGAGGATGGCCAAGACGGAAATGGAATGGTCCGGCCCGGGAGCGGGCCAATGGGCCGCCTATACTAGCGGCTTGCCGCGATGCGCGGCCAAGGCAACAAGCGATGACCGTGCTTCCCGAACCCGTTCCCGGCGCCCCCGCGCTGCGGATCCGCGACCTCCGCAAGACCTACGACAACGGCGTGCAGGCCCTCAAGGGCGTGTCGCTCGACGTGCAGCCGGGCGATTTCTACGCCCTGCTCGGTCCCAACGGCGCCGGCAAGAGCACCCTGATCGGCATCGTCTCCTCGCTGGTCAACAAGAGCGCCGGCGAGGTTTCGGTGTCCGGCATCGACCTGGCCACGCGCCGCGACGAAGCGATGCGCCAGATCGGCCTGGTGCCGCAGGAAATCAACTTCAACCTGTTCGAGAAGCCGCTCGACATCCTGGTCAACTACGCCGGCTTCTACGGCGTGCCGCGCGCGCAGGCGCTGGTGCGCGCCGAAGAAGAACTCAGGAGCGCTTTCCTCTGGGACAAGGCGAAGGTGATGAGCCGCACCCTGTCGGGCGGCATGAAGCGTCGGCTGATGATCGCGCGGGCGATGATGACCCGGCCGCGGCTGCTGATCCTCGACGAGCCCACGGCCGGCGTCGACATCGAGATCCGCCGCGGCATGTGGAGCACGCTGCGCGAGATCAACGCCGCCGGCACCACCATCATCCTGACCACGCATTACCTCGAGGAAGCCGAGAACCTGTGCCGCAACCTGGCGATCATCGACCGTGGCGTGATCGTCGAGCAGGGGCCGATGAAGGCGCTGCTGGCCAAGCTCGACGTCGAAGGCTTCCTGCTTGATGTCGAAGGCGCGCTGCCGGCGGCGCTGCCGGCGATCGAGGGCGCGGCGCTGTCGGCGATCGACGACCACACCCTCGACCTCGACATGCCGCGCGCGATGGACCTCAACCGCGTGTTCGCGGCGCTCGGCGAGGCCGGCATCCGCGTGCGCTCGATGCGCACCAAGTCCAACCGCCTCGAGGAGCTGTTCGTGCGCCTGACCACCGCCGGCGTCGGCGCTGCCGATGGCACCGCGCAGCCGCAGCCGGAGCCGGTGGCATGAGCGCCGCGGGCACGACTGTCGCCGCCGCCGGCGAGGCCACGACACTGCGCCGCAACCTGGTCGCGCTCGGCACCATCGCCCGCCGCGAGGTGATGCGCATCCTGCGCATCTGGAGCCAGACCCTGGTGCCGCCGGCGATCACCATGACGCTGTACTTCCTGATCTTCGGCGGCCTGATCGGCAGCCGCATCGGGACCATGGACGGCATTACCTACATGGACTTCATCGTCCCTGGCCTGGTGATGATGAGCGTGATCCAGAACAGCTACGGCAACATCTCCTCGTCGTTCTTCGGCGCCAAGTTCGGCCGCCACGTCGAGGAACTGCTGGTCAGCCCGATGCCGCCGTGGGTGATCCTGGGCGGCTACGTTGCAGGCGCCGTGCTGCGCGGGCT
>JAFAEU010000014.1 GCA_023423855.1 Pseudomonadota bacterium
CGATGGCGCATGGTGGCATGCGCCGGCGCGGTCGAAGTTCTAGACTTGCCGCATCCGCAGAGAGGAAACGCGCGTGTCCGCCAGCTTGCCGCCGCCGCAGGAAATCGAAGCCGCCAGCCGGGAACGCGAGCTCGGGCTCGGCGCCAGCGAACTCCACGGCGGCCTGTGCGGCTGGCTGGCCGGCGGCGGCGCGGACGGGCCCGACTGGCTCGGCAAGGTGCTGGCCGACGACGGCATCGGGCCGGTCGCGCCGGGCGACGCCTTCGACCGGCTGCGCGCGGCCACCGTCGCCCAGCTGGAGGACCGCGATTTCGGCTTCGAACTGCTGCTGCCCGACGAGGGCGCGTCGCTGTTCGTGCGCAGCGGGGCGCTGTTCGACTGGTGCCGCGGCTTCGTCGGCGCCTTCGGGCTGGCGGCCGGATCGGCGCCGCCGCTGTCGGAGGAGGGCGGCGAAGCCCTGGCCGACCTCGTCCGCCTGGCCGCGGCCGTGCCCGAGGAGGGCGGCGACGACGAGGACGAGGCGGCGCTGGCCGAGATCGAGGAATTCGTGCGGGTGGCGGTCCTGCTGCTGCACGGTGACTGTGCGCTCGGCCCGCGCCATCGCGGACGCCTGAACTGATGCGCGCGGCGACCGGCATCCCGGCGCAGGGCTATGCCCGCCGCCGCAGGCAGCTGATGCGGATGGTGGGGGAGGACGCGATCCTGGTCCTGCCGGCCGCGCCCGAGCGCATCCGCAGCCGCGACACGCATTACCCCTACCGGCAGGATTCCGACCTGTGGTACCTCACCGGCTTCCCCGAACCCGAGGCGGTGCTGGTGCTGGTGCCGGGCCGCCGGCACGGCGAGGCGCTGCTGTTCTGCCGCGAGCGCGATCCCGAGCGCGAGGGCTGGGACGGCCCGCGCGCGGGGCCGGAGGGCGCGGTCGAGGCCTTCGGCATGGACGACGCCTACCCGATCGACGACCTCGACGAGATCCTGCCGGGCCTGCTCGAAGGCCGCACCCGCGTCTACTACCACTTCGGCCGCGACACCGACTTCGACCTCAAGCTCATCGGCTGGGTGAACCGCGTGCGCGCGCAGGTGCGCCACGGCGCGCAGCCGCCGCACGAGTTCCTCGAGCTGGGCCACCTGCTCGACGAACTGCGGCTGTTCAAGTCGCGCGACGAGCTCAAGCTGATGCGGCGCGCGGCGAAGATCAGCATGGAGGCGCACGAGGCGGCGATGCGCGCGGCGCGGCCGGGCGTCCACGAGTACGAGCTGCAGGCCGAAATCGAGCGCGTGTTCCGCGCCGCCGACGCGGAAGCCGCCTACAGCAGCATCGTCGGCGCCGGGGCCAACGCCTGCATCCTGCACTACCGGGCCAACCGCGCGCAGGCGCGCGCCGGCGACCTGGTGCTGGTCGACGCCGGCGCCGAATACCGCGGCTATGCCGCCGACATCACCCGCACCTTTCCGGTCAGCGGCCGCTTCACGCCGGAACAGCGCGCGCTGCATGATCTTGTCGGCGCGGCGCAGGCGGCGGCGCTGGCGCAGGCCCGGCCGGGCGTCGCCTACGAGGCCGGGCACAACGCGGCCGTGGACATCCTGACCGAGGGCCTGCTCCGGCTCGGCCTGCTCAAGGGCAAGCTGGAAAAGCAGGTCGCCGACGGCGGCTACAAGCGCTATTACCGGCACAAGACCGGGCACTGGCTGGGCCTGGACGTGCACGACGTCGGCGACTACCGCATCGACGGCGAATCGCGCCTGCTCGAACCGGGCATGGCGTTCACCATCGAGCCCGGCCTCTACGTCCCGCCCGACGACACCACGGTGGCGGCGAAGTGGCGCGGGATCGGCATCCGCACCGAGGACGATGTCGTGATCACGAAGGACGGCCACGACGTGCTCACCGAAGGCCTCGCCCGCAGCGCCGACGAGATCGAAACATTCATGGCGCAGGGCGGGCCTCGGCCCGCCGCTCCCGCGATTGGCGTTCCGGCGGGCCAAGGCCCGCCCTATGGGGCGAGGATTTCCCGCAGGGCGTCGTAGTCGTTGCCGAGCGGTTCCGACGCTGCGGGGCGCGCCAGGCACGCCGCCAGCGCCGGCGGGGGTTCGACCGCGTGCCCGACCAACGGCTCGACGACGCTCTCGAACTTCGCCGGATGCGCGGTGGCGACCACCGCCCACGGCCGCGCGTCGCCCGAGGCGCGCAGGTCTTCCAGCAGCTTCAGCCCGGTCGCGGTATGCGGGCAGGGGACGATGCCGTGCTGCGCGGGCGCGCGGCGGATGGTGTCGCGGATGATCGCGTCGTCGACCGATTCGGCCACGAACGCAGCGCGCAGGGCGTCGTCGCTTTCGTGCCAGTGGCGCAGGCGCTCGAAGTTGCTCGGCGCGCCCACGTCCATCGCATTGGCCAGCGTGGCGCGGGTGGGCTGCGCGGCATAGTCGCTGCCTGCGAAGTAGCGCGGCAAGGTGTCGTTGGCGTTGCAGGCCAGGCGGATCCCGCCCACCGGCGCGCCCATCGCGCGCGCCACGAAGGCGGCGCTGGCGTTGCCGAGATTGCCGGTCGGAATGATGAAGTTCAGCGCCTCGCCGTGTTCGGCGCGGAAGCTCGCCGCCGCGTGCGCGTAGTACGCGGCCTGCGGCAGCAGCCGGCCGAGGCTGATGCTGTTGGCCGAGCCCAGCGGCACCTGCGCGCGCAGCGCCTCGTCCGACAGCGCCTGCTTGGCCAGCCGCTGGCAGTCGTCGAAGCTGCCGTCGACGCGGAACGCGGCGACGTTGTCGCCCCAGCAGCCCAGCCCGTGCGCCTGGCGCGGCGAGACCTTGCCGTCCGGATACAGGATCACCACGCGAAAGCCGGGCCGGCGATGGAAAGCCGAGGCCACCGCCGCACCGGTGTCGCCGGAGGTGGCGACGACGATCGTGGTCGGCGGTGCGGCCGGATCGCGCAGGCCTTCGAGCGCGCGCGCGAGGAAGCGCGCGGCGTAGTCCTTGAACGCGGCGGTGGGGCCGTGGAACAGCTCCAGCAGGTGGTCGCCGGCGCCATCGAGCGGGCGCAGCGGCGCGTCGAAGGAGAAGGCGTCGGTGCAGATCGCGTCGAGGCGGCCGCGCAAGGCCGATCCGTCGAAGTAGGGCGCCAGCGTGCGCGTGGCCATCGCGGCGAGCGACGGCGCGGGCGTGGCGAGGTCGGCCGGCGGGAAGCGTTCCGGCACGTACAGGCCGCCGTCGGGCGCGAGGCCGGCGACGAGGGCGACGTCGATGGCGGTCGGCGGGACCTGGCCTCGGGTGCTGGTGAACTGCATGGGGGGCTCGTGAATGGTGGATGGATGTGGCTGGACGCAGGTTTCGGCAAACCTCGTTGTCGTCATCCCGGCGAAAGCCGGGATCCATTGTGCCGTTGCGTTCTTGGTGAACGGCGACGGCAAGGTCAAGATGGATCCCGGCTTTCGCCGG
>JAFAEU010000051.1 GCA_023423855.1 Pseudomonadota bacterium
CGCGCGAGCAGAACGCCATCTCGCACAGGCTGGCGAAGACGCCGCCGTCGGAGCGGTCGTGGTAGGCCAGCAGCAGGCCGGCCTCGCGCGCCTCGCAGACCAGCTCGAAGAAGGCGCGCAGGCGCTGCGGATCGTCGAGGTCCGGGCAGGCACCGCCGAAGGCGCCGTGCACCTGCGACAGGATCGAGCCGCCCAGGCGCTGCTTGCCCGCGCCCAGGCCGATCAGCCACAGCTCGGTGCCCGGCTGGCGCGCCAGCAGCGGCGTCAGCTGCGCCTCCACGTCGGCCACCGGCGCGAACGCGGTGACGATCAGCGACACCGGGGAAACGGATTTGTGCGCGGTCGTCGGCTCCGCAGGCGCGGACGCACCGGCGTCGGCGGCCGCGGTCCACTGCACCTGCATCGACAGCGAATCCTTGCCCACCGGAATGCTCAGGCCCAGCGCCGGGCACAGCTCCATGCCCACCGCGTGCACGGCGTCGAACAGCTTCGCATCCTCGCCTTCGTAGCCGGCGGCGGCCATCCAGTTCGCCGAGAGCTTGACGCGTTCGAGCGCCTCGACCGGCGCCGCGCACAGGTTGGTGATCGCCTCGCCGACGGCCATGCGCGCAGCGGCGGCGGCGTCGATCAGCGCCAGCGGCGTGCGCTCGCCGATCGCCATCGCCTCTCCGGCCACGCCGTCGAAGCCGGCGAGCGTCAGCGCGCAGTCGGCCACCGGCAGCTGCCACGGGCCGACCAGCTGGTCGCGCGCGGTCAGCCCGCCCACCGCGCGGTCGCCGATGGTGACCAGGAACTGCTTGGCCGCGACCGTGGGATGCGCGAGCACGCGCAGGCCGGCCTCGTGCAGGTCGATCACGTTGGTGTTGAGGCCGCGCCAGCGCACCGGCGCCGGGCGTGCAGTGTCGCGGTGCATCTTCGGCGGCTTGCCGAAGAGGACGTCCATGGGGAGGTCGATCGGGTGCGGTGATGGGTGATGGGTGACGGGTGATTCGAGACCTTCGGCCAGGACGCCGTAGCCGACCGTGAGATGTTCCTCCGCCGTCGCCACGCCCACCGCCGCGAACGGGCAGCGCTCGCGCTCGCACAACGCGGCGAATTCGGCCAGGCGGCCCTGCGGCACGCCGAGCACGTAGCGCTCCTGCGATTCGTTGCACCACAGCTGCATCGGCGACAACGAGGGATCGTCGCTCGGCACCTTGTCGAGGTCGATCACGCCGCCCACGCCCGAGTCGTGCAGCAACTCGGGGATCGCGTTGGACAGGCCGCCGGCGCCGACGTCGTGGATCGACGCGATCGGGTTGTCCTCGCCCAGCGCCACGCAGCGGTCGATCACTTCCTGGCAGCGGCGCTCCATCTCCGGGTTCTCGCGCTGCACCGAGGCGAAATCGAGGTCCTCGGCGCTGTCGCCCGAGGCCACCGAACTCGCGGCACCGCCGCCCAGGCCGATCAGCATCGCCGGTCCGCCCAGCACCACCACCGCGTCGCCGGCGCGCAGCGAATGCTTGGCCACCATCGGCCGGTCCATCGCGCCGAGGCCGCCGGCGAGCATGATCGGCTTGTCGTAGGCGCGGGCCGGCTCGCCGGCGTGCTGCAGTTCGAAGCTGCGGAAATAGCCGAGCAGGTTCGGCCGCCCGAACTCGTTGTTGAACGCGGCGCCGCCGAGCGGGCCGTCGAGCATGATCTCCAGCGCCGGCGCCATGCGCGGGTTCAGTGCGCGCGCGCCCTCCCACGGCTGCGGCAGCGTCGGGATGCGCAGGTGCGAGACGGAAAAACCGGTCAGGCCGGCCTTGGGCTTGCCGCCGCGGCCGGTCGCACCCTCGTCGCGGATCTCGCCGCCGGCGCCGGTGCTGGCGCCCGGGAACGGCGAGATCGCGGTCGGATGGTTGTGGGTCTCGACCTTGATGCAGAACGCGCTGTCGGCCTCCGCTTCGCTGCGGTATTCCGCCGTCGCCGGATCGGGCCGGAAGCGGCTGGCCGGATAGCCTTCCACCACCGCGGCGTTGTCGCTGTAGGCCGACAGCGTGTGCTGCGGCGTCTTCGCATGGGTGTGTTTGATCATGCGGAACAGCGATTGCGGCTGGTCTTCGCCGTCGATGGTCCACGAGGCGTTGAAGATCTTGTGCCGGCAATGCTCGGAGTTCGCCTGCGCGAACATCATCAACTCGACGTCGGAGGGATCGCGGCCCAGCTCCGAGTAGCGCGCGCGCAGGTAGTCGATCTCGTCCCCGGCCAGCGCCAGGCCAAGCCGCACATTCGCGCTTTCCAGCTCCGCCAGCGCGATACGCTCGAGCGCGCCACGCGCCGGCACCGCGAACAGCCCCGCCGCCTCGTCGTGCGAGGACAGCAGCGACTGCGTCATCGGATCGTGCAGCAGCTTCGCCAGCGCCGCCTGCGCGGACGCGTCCGCCGGGAAACCCGCGAGGTCGAGCCGCAGCCCGCGTTCGACGCGCCGCACCGGCTGCCCGGCGCCGCGCAGGATCTCGGTGGCCTTGCTCGCCCAGGGCGAGATCGTGCCCAGCCGCGGCGAGACGAAGCGCGACACCGCGCCGGCCTCCGGCACCTGCCGGTCCTGGCCGGCCTGCAGCACGCGCCGCAGCGTCGCGACGTCCGGGCGCGCCCCGGGTTCGGGCTCGATCCAGTAGACGTGCCACGCGCCGGCGATCCGGACGGCGGGCGAAAGCGACTGCAGGCGGAGCTCAAGCCGTTCGCGGCGGAACGGCGACAGGGCCGGAAGGCCCTCGAGGACGATCATGTCCGGAGAACACTGGGAGCGGGCCGCCTATTGTAAGGTCCTTCGCCCGGGTTCGTGGATGGGGCGTGGTTTGCCGGGTTGCCCCCACCCCCCCCCACCCCCCCAACCGGGGGAGGGGGCGAAAAGCTACGGCTT
>JAFAEU010000076.1 GCA_023423855.1 Pseudomonadota bacterium
TTCGACCGCTTCTGGGTGCCGCACGAGACGCTGCTGGAGGAATGGGTCCGGCGCAGCATCAAGGAAGTGCTGATCCCGATCCCCGGCACCGGCAAGCGCATCAAGTGCACGGTCGCGATGCTGATGCTGGGCGGCGCCTGTGGCATCAGCGACCCGAACATGCTCGACGTCGAGGCCGAGGCGCGCAAGCCGCCGGAGGTGCCGTTCAAGCGCGAACTGCAGGAAGACCAGCAGAGCCTGCAGTCGCCGCCGGCGACGCCGTAGGGACGTCCGGAAATCCCGGATTGTCATTTCGACCGCAGGGAGAAATCCCGTCTCCGCCGCGGGGAAAAGGAAGATTTCTCCCTGCGGTCGAAATGACAGGGCTTTTGTTCCCTTGCCTTGGGAAGAGAACCAAAAGAAGCCCGCGCGAAGCGGGCTTTTTCCATCCTGCGTTCCGGCTACGCTCAGTGCGCGCCGTGCAGGTCCCGCAACTGCGAAGGCCGGGACGCGAAGTAGGCGGCCACGTCGGCGATCTGCTGGTCGGTCAGGTTGATCGCCTGCTGCGACATCAGCGCGTGCTCGCGGGTGCCGCTGCGGTACTGCTGGATCGCGTGCGCGAGGTAGTCGCGGTACTGGCCGCCGAGCTTGGGATAGCTCTCGTCCAGCGGCACGTTGCCGTCGGCGCCGTGGCAGTCGATGCACGACTGGCCGGTGGCCTGGCCCTTGGCGTTGGCCAGCGCCTCGCCCTCGGCGATGCGGCCTTCCGGCAGTCCGGCGGAGGACGAGGCCTGGGCGCCGCCGCTGTCTTCGGCGTGGTCGCCGCCGCCGCAGGCGGCCAGTGCGAGCGCGAACAGCAGCGGGGCGGCCAGCCGGCCGAGGCGGATGGTCACGGTGGCGCGGCTCATGGCTTCAGCTCCGACAGGAAGGCGGCGATGTCGGCGATGTCCTGGTCGGAAAAGCTCTGCGCCTGCGCTTGCATCGTCGGGTGCCGGCGGGTGCCCTTCTTGTACTCGGCCAGGGCATTGGTGAGGTAGACCGCCGACTGGCCGCCGATCCGCGGCACGTGGTAGGTCGGGTAGATGTTGCGGTAGCCGACGATGCCGTGGCAGCCCTGGCAGGTGTAGGTCAGCTGGCGACCGCTGTCGGCATTGCCGGTCAGCTGGGCCGGAGCGGCGGGAGCGGCCGGGGCGGCTTCGGCTTCGGGCGCCGGCGCCGGGGTGTCCTGGGCCGGGGCGCTGCGCGGCAGCGTGGCCAGTGCCAGCCATGCAAGGGCAAGGCCGGCGGCGATCGTCAACGGTCGCGTCATGGAATGTTTCCGCAATCCTGGTGGCTGGTTGGCTTGAGGTATCGGAATCGGCGACGACATTCGTCGGCGCGCAATCGGCGCAGTATAGCTTGCGCTCCACGGACTGTTAACGGATCGACGCCGGGCGACGTCCCCGACCCGGCCCGCGCAGGGGTCCGGAGCGCGATGCCATGCAACCGGATCGGTCACGTCCGCATCTCTCCACGCGTCCATGACACGAAACCGCCGGGAGTCACCATGACCTTCGGCGGATGCTGTTCCCAGGGTAGGTGATATACCTTGCTACAACACCATAGGGGCTCCGTCGAATCCATGTACACGAACCGTGTTTTTCCGGGCCTGCGCCCGGTTCTGGCCATCGCGATGCTGTCGACGGCGCTGCTGCTGGCGGGCTGCAAGGGCGGGGGGGACGCGCAGGCCAAGGTCGCGGAGGACAAGGGGCCGGACGCGATCGCGGTGGAGGTCGAGAAGGTGGCGCGGCGCGCGATCGCGGCCAGCTACGGCAACACCGCGACCCTGGAGCCGCGCGCCGAATCGCAGGTGGTCGCCAAGACCTCGGGCGTGGCGCTGGAGGTGCTGGTGGAGGAAGGCCAGCAGGTCCGCGCCGGGCAGGTGCTGGTGCGCCTGGACGCCGACCGCGCACGCCTGCAGGCCGCGCAGAGTTCCGCGCAGTTGCGCAAGCTCGAAGCCAACTACGAGCGCGCCAAACAGCTCGAGGCGCAGCAGATGGTCAGCGCCAACGACCTCGACCAACTGCGCTACGACCTGGAGAACGCGCGCGCCGTGAACCGGCTCGCCAACCTCGAACTGTCCTACACCAACGTGGTCGCGCCGATCTCCGGCGTGATCGCATCGCGCGACATCAAGCCGGGCAACTTCGTGCAGATCAACTCGCCGATCTTCCGCATCGTCGACAGCAGCCGGCTCGAGGCCACGCTCAACGTGCCCGAGCGCGAGATCGCCAAGCTCAAGCCCGGGCAGGCGGTGGAGCTGACCGCCGACGCGCTGCCGGGCAAGCGCTTCACCGGCACGGTCGACCGCGTGTCGCCGGTGGTCGATACCGGCACCGGCACGTTCCGTGTGGTCACCGCGTTCGCCGGCGACGGCGAACTGCAGCCGGGCATGTTCGGCCGCCTGGCGATCAACTACGACCAGCGTGCCGACGCCCTGGTGGTGCCGCGCAACGCCCTACTCGAAGACGGCGGCGAGCCGGCGGTGTACGCGGTCCGCGACGGCAAGGCGGCGCGGATCAACGTCACGCTGGGGTATTCCGACGGCGGCTGGGTCGAGGTGCGCGAGGGCCTGGCGTCGGGCGATGCCGTGGTCATCGCGGGCAAGGCCGCGCTGCGCGACGGCAGCGCCGTGCAAGTGCTGGGCGAGGACAAGGCCGCCACGGCGAAAGCCGACGCGACGGACGGCGCGGCGACGCAGGCGGGCAACTGATGGGCCCGCACGATCCGCCGCCGGGCACGGGCGGCTTCGACCTGATCGAGTTCGCCACCCGGCGCCGCGTCACCATCGCGATGATGACGCTGACCCTGGTGCTGTTCGGCCTGATCTCGCTGTCGGCGCTGAAGGTCGAGCTATTGCCGGACCTGAGCTACCCCACGCTGACCGTGCGCACCGACTACGAGGGCGCCGCGCCGGCGGAAGTCGAGACGCTGATCTCGCAGCCGGCGGAAGAAGCGCTGGGCGTGGTCAAGGGCCTGCGCAAGCTCAAGTCGATCTCGCGCACCGGGCAGAGCGACGTGGTGCTGGAGTTCGCCTGGGGCACGGACATGGAGCAGGCCGGCCTCGACGTGCGCGACAAGATGGAAACGCTGCAGCTGCCGCTGGAGGCCAAGCCGCCGGTGCTGCTGCGCTTCAATCCGTCGACGCAGCCGATCATGCGCCTGGCGTTGTCGTCGAAGCAGGAAGGCGGCAGCGAAGCCGACGCGATCCGGCGGCTGATGGAGATCCGTCGCTACGCCGACGACGACCTCAAGCGCAAGCTCGAACCGGTGCCCGGTGTCGCCGCGGTCAAGGTCGGTGGCGGCCTCGAGGACGAGATCCAGGTCGACATCGACCAGCGCAAGCTGGCGCAGCTCGGTCTGTCGCTGGACAACGTGATCCAGCGCCTGCAGCAGGAGAACGTCAACCTCTCCGGCGGCCGCCTGGAGGAAGGCTCGCAGCGCTACCTGGTGCGCACGGTCAACCAGTTCGCCACGGTCGAGCAGATGCGCGAGATGCTGCTCACCACCGCCGGCGGTTCCGGCGCGGCTTCGTCCACCGGCGAGAACCGGCAGCTGATGACCGCGATCCTCGGCAGCCGCGATCCCAACGTGATCGCGGCGCTGCGCGGCGATAGCGGCAGCGGCGGCGGCAGTTCGCCGCTGCGGCTCAGAGACGTGGCCGAGGTGCGCCAGGGCTACAAGGAGCGCGAGGCGGTGATCCGCAGCGCCGGCCACGAGGCGGTCGAGCTGGCGATCTACAAGGAAGGCGACACCAACACCGTCGCCACCGCCGACGCGCTGGAGGCGCGCCTGAAGCTGATCCGCGAGCAACTGCCGCGCGACATCGAGATGACCGTGGTCGAGGACCAGTCGGTCTTCATCCGCCACGCCATCCGCGACGTCAAGGTCGACGCGGTGATCGGCGGCCTGCTGTCGGTGCTGATCATCTTCCTGTTCCTGCGCGACGGCTGGAGCACCTTCGTCATCTCGCTGTCGTTGCCGATCTCGATCATCACCACCTTCTTCTTCATGGGCCAGCTCGGCCTGAGCCTGAACCTGATGTCGCTCGGCGGCCTGGCGCTGGCGACGGGCCTGGTGGTGGACGACTCGATCGTGGTGCTCGAATCGATCGCCAAGGCGCGCGAGCGCGGCGTGGGCATCCTCGAGGCGGCGATCGCCGGCACCCGCGAGGTGTTCATGGCGGTGGTGCCTCGACCCTGACCACGATCGCGGTGTTCCTGCCGCTGGTGTTCGTCGAGGGCATCGCCGGCCAGCTGTTCCGCGACCAGGCGCTGACGGTGGCCATCGCCATCGCGGTGTCGCTGGTGGTGTCGATGACGCTGATCCCGATGCTCAGCGCGCTCAAGGGCCGGCCGCCGCTGGCGTTCCCGGAAGAGGAACCGCACCCGCAGTGGCGTCCGGACAGCCGCTGGAAGAAGCCCGTGGCGGCGACCGGACGCGGCCTCGGCGCGGGCATCCGCGGTGCGTTCTTCGGTGCCGCCTGGCTGGTCGTGCGCCTGTGGCGCGGACTGGTCGCGGTCGTCGGTCCGGTGATGCGCAAGGCCAGCGACCTGGCGATGGCGCCCTACGGTCGCGCCGAGGCCGGCTACCTGCGGATCCTGCCCGCGGCGCTGGCCAGGCCGTGGCCCGTGCTCGGCGGCGCGACGCTGGCCTTCGCGCTGACCCTGGCGGTGCTGCCGTTCCTGGGCGTCGACCTGATCCCGCAGCTGGCGCAGGACCGCTTCGAGATGACCGCCAAGCTGCCGCCGGGCACGCCGCTGGCGCAGACCGACGCGTTGATCCGCGAGGTGCAGCGCAAGCACGCGGACGAGGACGGCGTGCGCCTGCTGTATGGCGTCTCCGGCACCGGCACGCGGCTCGACGCCAGCCCGACCGAGAGCGGCGAGAACATCGGCAAGCTGTCGGTGGTGATGACCGACACCTCGCACGAGCAGCGCCTGACCGACACCCTGCGCCGGTCCCTGCAGGCGTATCCGTCGGCGCAGGTGGACTTCGCGCGGCCGGAGCTGTTCTCGCTGTCGCCGCCGCTGGAGATCGAGATCGAGGGCAACGACCTGGAGGCGATCCGCGTCGCCGGCATCAAGCTCGCCGGCATGCTGCGCGGCAATCCGCACTACGCCGACGTGAAGTCGACGGTGGAGCAGGGCTTCCCGGAGATCCAGGTGGTGTTCGACCAGGACCGCGCCGCGGCACTGGGCCTGACCACGCGCCAGATCGCCGACGCCGTGGTCAACAAGGTGCGCGGCAGCGTGGCGACGCGCTACAGCTTCCGCGACCGCAAGATCGACGTGCTGGTGCGGGTGCAGGAATCCGAGCGTTCGTCGGTCGACGACATCCGCCGCCTGATCGTGAACCCGACCGGCGCCACCCCGGTGGAACTGGCCTCGGTGGCGGACGTGGTCTCGACCACGGGGCCGAGCGAGATCCACCGCGCCGACCAGCGCCGCGTGGCGATCGTCTCGGCCAACCTGCGCGACGTCGACCTCGGCACCGCGATCGCCGAGGTGCAGAAGATGGTGGCCGACAACCCGCTGGGCACCGAGATCGACGTGCGCATGGGCGGCCAGGGCGAGGAACTGGACCAGTCGATCCGCTCGCTGCTGTTCGCCTTCGCCCTGGCGGTGTTCCTCGTCTACCTGGTGATGGCCTCGCAGTTCGAGTCGCTGCTGCATCCCTTCGTCATCCTGTTCACCATCCCGCTGGCGCTGGTCGGCGCGGTCGCCGCGCTGATGCTGACGCGCTCGCCGATCTCGGTGGTGGTGTTCATCGGCCTGATCCTGCTGGTCGGCCTGGTGGTGAAGAACGCGATCATCCTGATCGACAAGGTCAACCAGCTGCGCGAGGAGGGCGTGCCCAGGCGCGAGGCGCTGGTCGAGGGCGCGCGCTCGCGCCTGCGCCCGATCATGATGACCACGCTGTGCGCGGTGTTCGGCTTCCTGCCGCTGGCGCTGGCCTTCGGCGAGGGCGCCGAGGTGCGCTCGCCGATGGCGATCACGGTGATCGGCGGCCTGCTGGTCTCGACCCTGCTGACTCTGCTGGTGATCCCGGTCGTGTACGACCTGCTGGACCGCAAGCCGGACGAGTTCTACGCCGAACGCGGCCGCCGCGCGCGCAACACCGCCGCGCAGGTGGCGCAGGTGCTGGCGCACGAGCACGATGCGCTCGGCGGCGCGGTCGCGAAGGACTGACGGATGAACATCACCGAGCTGTCCATCCGCCGGCCGGTCACCACGATCATGCTGTTCGTGTCGATGGTGGCGATCGGCCTGATCGCCTCGTTCCGGCTGCCGCTGGAGGCCGAGCCGGAGGC
>JAFAEU010000157.1 GCA_023423855.1 Pseudomonadota bacterium
GGCGTCCAGCGCGCGTACAGCCCGGGCGATACCGACTGCTGCAGCGTCGCGCCGTCCGGGTTCCTGCGCGCCTTCAGCAGCGACGGCAGCAACAGCATGCCGCGGAACATGCCGACGCCGGCGTCGAGCGTGAACGACGGCGACAGCAGCACGCGCTGCGAGCGAGCGACCACCGACTCGACCCCGGCCGACTCCCACTGCATCCGCCTGGGCAGCGGCGACACCGTCGCCAGCAGGTACAGCGTGTGCCCGTCCTTGTGCACCTTCCACAGGCCCGGTCCCGGCAGCGCGCCGGACACGACGACCGTTTCGATGTCGACGATGCCGGCGCGGGGCAGCGGCGCCTGCGGCATCTCCGGCGCCGCCTCCGGCAATGCCTCCTGCAGCGTCCCTGCCGGCTGCTGCGCCAGGGCTGCGAACGACATCCACATCAGCATCGCGCACCACCACGTGCGACGCATCGCCTGTTTCCTGGTCCAGGGCAGCAGCGCCCGGATCATCGATGGAGCGCGCCGAGGCGCCGAAGTTCCCGCGCCGCGTCGCCGTCGTCGGGCAACAGCTCGAAGCCTTCCCAGACGAAGCCCGGCGCGACCGTGCACGCCACCAGCACCGCCTCATCGCCCGCCTGCGCACACTGCCACCTGCCCGCGGGCACGATGCACGACGCGCCGTCGCCCTGCGACGATGGACCGAGCCGCGTCCGCGCAAGCGCGCGGCGATCCTCGTCGAACTGCCGGAGCTCCAGCACGCCACCCTGCTGCCAGTGCCAGGCCTCGTCGGCATCGACCCGGTGCCACCGGCTGCATTCGCCGGCGGCCAACAGGTAACGGATCGCCGTCATCGCCGGACGACGATGGCCATTGGCTTCGACTTCGACCGTGGACGCATGGATGCGCCGGTAGTGGCCGCCTTCCGGATGCGGTTCGAGTTCCAACGCTTCGATCAGGGTCTTCGCCAGATCATCCATGCCGGCACCTTACCGGCTGCGGCCGGTCCCGGAGACGCAGGGGCCGAATCATTCGCCCTCCACGGCGGAACCGAAGCACGCGCCCTACTCCAATCTTCACGGAGGCAGCGCGCTCAACGACGCATTCAAGTGCGTCGCCTCCAGCAGCCTGCGCAACCGCATCTCCACGCCGCGCAGGTCGGCGAGGCCCTGCGGTGCGTACAGCGTGTACACCGGCCTGTCCCGGTTGCCGTGCAGCAGCTTGCGGCCCACGCTGACGTTGTTCGACCCGCTCGCGCGCCTCCAGATCTCGCGCAGCGCATCGGGCCCGATGCTGCCGCCACCGCTCAAGGTGAAGGTGAACAGGGCGATCTGGTGCCTGGACATGGAAACACTCCGTTCGGCCTCCGAGTATGCGCCCGAAGCGGCGTCCGCAGCGCGTTGCCGTCGATCGTAACGCCGCCTTACGTCCGCTTCGCGTAGGATGACGACTGCAACAGGCAAGTTGTCGTCTGCGTCCCGTCCGACCGCCTCCTGCGTCGCTCGCTGCGCTTTCCTCCACGCGTCACTGCCCCGCCAGCGGGGCGGCGCCTCTTCGGGAGCGTTCATGCCGGGCGATCGGGTTCGCGAAATCAGGCACGCCATCGGTGGTCACGGCTATCGCCTGCGCGTCCTCGGCGATACCCGGCAGTTCGCCGATCCCGACGGCAACGGCACGCACCTCAACCGCAGGCCCGACGCATGAGCGCGGTCGCCGCGGAGAACGTCCCGCTGTGCGCGCGCTGCGATGCGGTGTGCTGCCGGCTGACCGTCGTGCTGCAGCCGGAAGACCGCATTCCCGCGCATCTCACCACCCACACGCCAGCAGGCCTTGAAGTGATGGCGCGCGACGAGGAGGGCTGGTGCGTGGCCGTGGACGCCGCGCACATGCGCTGTTCCATCTACGACACCCGTCCCCGGGTGTGCCGGCGATTCACGATGGCCGGCCCCTATTGCCGCGAGATCCGCTCCGACTATCGCGACCGCAACGCCCGCGGCATCCCGCTGCAGTTCTACTGACCGGAGGCCCCATGCCACGCCCGAAGAAGACCACGCCCCAGAGCCCGCCCGCCGAACCCCGGCCATCCGGCACCAGCAGGCTGTTCTCGCCGCGCAAGGACAAGGACAAGCCCTCGCTCACCCACGAGCGCATTGCCGAAGACCTGGAAACCTTCCGCAAGTCCGGCGGCACGATCGAGGTCCTCGGCACCACCCGCACCCTGAGCAGGATCGACCCGGACGACGACTCGTCGCCACCGCCGCGCCCGGCGAACGCTGCGCGCCCGAACCCCCACCGCTGATCCCTACGGAGACCGACTTGGCCAAGCCCAACTACGCATTCGAAAAGCGCCAGCGCGAGCTGGCGAAGAAGAAAAAGCAGGACGAAAAGGACGCCCGCAAGCGCGAGGCCCGCAATTCGGCGCCGACGCAGCCACCCGAAGCACCTCCATCTGTCGAGGCACCCGCGGCGACACCTGACACGCCGGCCGTGCCCGTGCCCCGGATCCACCGCAGGGCCGCGTCCTAGCGCAGCAGCGCGACCCTCTCCCGCACGGGCGCCTCCAGGCGCGACGGGATCCAACGGGAAACCCGCATCGCGGGCAAATCCGGAAAGGCAGCCTGTCATTTCGACCGCAGGGAGAAATCTCCTGTCCGGCGCAGGAAGAAGATTTCTCCCTGCGGTCGAAATGACACGGACAGGGACAGGGATACGGCTACGGACTCGGGCAACAGGAATGCGCTGAACGCATGGGCGGCCTGGTTCGCGACGGCGATCCATTCCCGATCCGATCACCTGCCGCAGGGCATTCGCCACTCGAACCGGGAAAGAACCCACAAAAAACCCCGGGCTTGCCGGGGCTTTCTGGACCGCGAATTGGTCGGGGTAGCCGGATTTGAACCGACGACCACTTGTCCCCCAGACAAGTGCGCTACCAGGCTGCGCTATACCCCGGTGGGTGCGGATTATAGCGCGCCGCGGGACTCATCGCCCCCGCGATCCGGCTGAACGCGCCGGCGCGCCGGAAACCCGTTGCGGAACGGCCGCGCTACCGCTTCAGCAACTGCAGGATCTCCTCCAGCTCCATCCGCACCTGGCGCACGATCTGGCTGCTCATCGCCGATTCCTGCTTCGCGCCCTCGCCCTCCAGGCGCAGGCGGGCGCCGCCGATCGTGTAGCCCTGCTCATACAGCAGACCACGGATCTGGCGCACCATCAGCACGTCGTGCCGCTGGTAGTAGCGGCGGTTGCCGCGGCGCTTGACCGGGCTCAGGCTCGGGAATTCGGTCTCCCAGTAGCGCAGCACGTGCGGCTTGACGTCGCACAGCTCGCTGACCTCGCCGATGGTGAAGTAACGCTTGGCCGGGATCGGCGGGAGTTCGCGGTTGCTTCCGGGGTCAAGCATCCTGTGCCCCCTGCGCTCCGGTGTAGGTCTCGACGCGTTCCTTCAGCTTCTGGCCCGGACGGAAGGTGACCACGGTGCGGGCGGAGATCGGGATCTCCTCGCCGGTCTTGGGGTTGCGGCCGGGGCGCTCGTTCTTGCGGCGCAGGTCGAAGTTGCCGAAGCCCGACAGCTTCACCTGGCGGCCCTGTTCGAGCGCCTCGCGCAGCACGTCGAAGAACGCGTCGACGAATTCCTTCGCCTCGCGCTTGTTGAGGCCGACTTCCTCGTAGAGCTTTTCGGCCATTTCCGCTTTGGTCAACGCCACGCTGTCCCCCGAGGCAACATCAGCTTCTGATCCTGGCGCCGTGTTCGTCCTGCAGGGCGGCGATGACCCCGGCCAGTGCAACATCCACGTCACTATCGGTGAGAGTGCGGGATTTATCCTGCAGAATCAAGCCGGTTGCGAGACTTCTGAATCCCGGATCGACCCCCTTGCCGACATAACGGTCGAACAGCCGGACCTCGGCCAGCAGCGCGCCCGCGGCCTGCCGGATGGTGGCCTCCAGCGCGGCCCAGGGCACGCCTTCCGGGGCGACGAACGCGAGGTCCCGGCGGACGGACGGATAGCGCGACAGGCCCTGCGCGCGCGGGATCGCGCGCCGGCGCAGCGGCTCCAGGTCGAGTTCGAAGGCGATGACGGCGCCGTCCAGGTCCAGCGCGCGCAGCAGGCGCGGATGCAGTTCGCCGATCCAGCCGATGCGTTCGCCGGCGCCGTCGACGCGCCAGACCTCGGCGCTGCGGCCGGGGTGGCCGTGCGGCGCGTTCGATGGCCGGTATTCGAGCCGTGCGCCGGCGCAGGCCGCGAGGCTGTCGAGGTCGCCCTTGAGGTCGTGGAAGTCGGCCTTGCGCACGGGCTCGCCCCATTGCTCGGCACGGGCGTCGCCGTGGAGGACCGCGGCGATGCGCGGCGTCTCCACCGGTGCGGCGCCCTTACCGGCCGCGGCGAACACCTTGCCCAGTTCGAACAGGCGCACGCGCGGCTGCTGGCGCGCGAGGTTGCGGCCCAGCGCCGCCACCAGCCCCGGCAACAGCTGCGTGCGCATCACGCCCAGTTCGGCGCTCAGCGGATTGGCCAGGCGGACGCCGCCGTCGCGGGCCTGCCAGTGCGCCAGCAGGGCCTCGTCGACGAAGGCGAAGTTGACCGCCTCGAACCAGCCGCGCGCGACCAGCTGCGCGCGCAGTTCGGCGTCGGAGGCCTGCGTCTCGCTCGGCACGGCGATGCGCGCGGCGCCGCCGGGCAGCGTGGTCGGGATCGCGTCGTAGCCGTGGATGCGCGCCACTTCCTCGATCAGGTCTTCCTCGATGGCGATGTCGAAGCGGCGGCTGGGCGGGACCACCCGCCAGCCGTCGGCGGCCGCGGCCACGTCCATGCCCAGCGCGCGCAGGATGCGTTCGACCTCGGCGTCGGGTACGGCCAGGCCGAGCACGCGCGCCAGCCGCGCCCGGCGCAGCCCGATCGGCGCCGGCTGCGGCAGGAATTCGTCGAGCGCGGCTTCGACCACGGGGCCCGGCCGGCCGCCGGCGACGTCGAGGATCAGTCGCGTGGCGACTTCGATCGCGGTGCGCGGCAGCGCCGGGTCGACGCCGCGCTCGAAGCGGTGCGCGGCATCGGTGTGCATGCCCAGGCGCCGGCTGCGGCCGATGATCGCGGCCGGGGCGAAATGCGCGGCCTCCAGGAAGACGTGCTCCGTCGCGTCCGTCACGCGGGTGTCGTAGCCGCCCATCACGCCGGCCAGCGCGATCACGCGGTCGGCGTCGGTGATGGCGACGAACTCCTCGTCCAGCGTCGCGTCGCGTCCGTCGAGCAGCTTGAGCACCTCGCCCTTGCGCGCACGGCGCACGCCGACCGGGCCCTTGAGCAGGTCGCGGTCGAAGGCGTGCATCGGCTGGCCGAGCTCCAGCATCACGTACTGGGTCACGTCGACCAGGAAACTCACCGGGCGCACGCCGCCGCGGCGCAGGCGCTCGGCCATCCACAGCGGCGTGCGCGCGGTGGCGTCGACGTCCTCGATCACGCGGCCGAGGTAGCGCGGCGCGTCGGCGCCGGCGTGCAGTTCGACCGGCAGGGTCGCGTCGATGGCGGCCGGCACCGGCGTCGCGTCGAACGCGGCGACCTCGCTGCCCACCGCGGCGGCCACGTCGAAGGCGATGCCGCGCACGCTGAAGCAGTCGGCGCGGTTGGGCGTGAGCTTGATCTCG
>JAFAEU010000179.1 GCA_023423855.1 Pseudomonadota bacterium
CGGCAGGGCATGGCCGCCGTCGAGAGCGCGCTGATCCGGCGCGCCGAGGACGCGGCGCAGGCGGCGGACTTCGACCTCGCCCAGCGCTGGCTGGCGCACGCCGCGGAAGTTCGGCCGGATGAAGGCCTGGAGACCGTGGCCGATGCGCTGGCCCGCGTCGCGCAGCTGCGCGCCACGCGCATCACGCGGCTGCGCGATCTCGGCATCGCGGCGCTGCCGAAGTTCGGCGGCGTCGACCTCGCGCGCCGCCACCTGGCGGAGATGCTGCGCATCGCGCGCCCGGGCGACCCGGCCGCGGCCGAACTGCGCGAGCGCATCAACCTGGCGGTGCACTACGGCCTGTACGCGCCGGGCCAGGTGTTCACCGATGCGCTGCAGACCGGCGGCCGCGGCCCGCAGATGGCGGTGGTGCCGCACGGCGCGTTCACCATGGGCGCGGCCGACGGCGAGCGCGACGCCAGCGATCACGAGCGGCCGGCGCACCCGATCCGCTTCGGGCGCGGCTTCGGCATGTCGATCCGCGAGATCACCGTCGGCGAGTTCCGCCGCTTCATCGTCGCCACCGGGCACCGGACCCGCGCCGAACGCCGCGGCTTTTCGATGGTCTACGACGAACGCAGCGGCAACTTCGTGCGCCGCAGCGGCGTCGGCTGGCATTCGGACTACCTCGGCGCGCCCGCCGACGACGGCCTGCCGGTGCTGCACGTCAGCGCCCGCGACGCGCAGGCCTACGCGGAATGGCTGTCCGAGCAGACCGGCCGGCGCTATCGCCTGCCGAGCGAGGCGGAGTTCGAGTACGCGCTGCGCGCTGGCGGCAGTGGCCGCTATTCCTGGGGCGACGGGCCGCCGTCGCCGGGGCAGGCCAACACCACCGGCGCGAACGACCGTTCCCCCGCCGGACGGACCTGGGCGAATGCCTTCCCCGACTACGGCGACGGCCACTGGGGACCGGCCCCGGTCGGCAGCATGGCGGCCAATTCATGGGGCCTGCACGACCTCGATGGCAACGTCAGCGAATGGGTGGCCGATTGCTGGCACCATAGCTACCGGCGGGCGCCGAAGGACGGTTCGGCCTGGGTCAATCCCGGCTGCCGCGACCAGGTCATCCGCGGTGGCTCCTGGGCGAGTTCGCCGGCGCAGACGCGCTCGGCGTGGCGGGCCCCGGCGTCGGTGGATACCACCAATGCGCGGATCGGTTTCCGCGTGGTGCGTGACTTGTAAGGCCTGGAGAAACGACACGATGCGACGCGATCCTTTCGGCGGAAGCCAGCAACAGCCCTCCGCGCGCCGGCGCGGCATCAATCCGCGCTTCCTGATCCTGCTGCTGTTCGCCGGCTACGGCGTCTACTACTACTTCTCCAACCAGTCGATCGACGCGGTCACCGGCGAGTCGGTGCTGATCGACAAGTCGCTGTCGATCGAGGACGAGAAGTCGCTGGGCCTGCAGGCCTACCAGGAGATCCTGCAGCAGGAGCGGCCGGTCGACCCGAATTCGCAGATCGCACAGCAGGTGCGCAGCATCGCGCAGCGGCTGATCGCGAAGGTGCCCGAGGTCGAGGCGGCGCTGGCGGCCGAGCACAACCAGGCGGCACCGACGTTCTCCCGCGACTTCGAGTGGGAGGTCAACGTCATCCAGTCCGAGCAGGCCAACGCCTTCTGCCTGCCCGGCGGCAAGATGGCGGTCTACACCGGGCTGGTGCCGGTGGCGCAGAACGAGAACGCGATGGCGGTGGTGATGGGCCACGAGATCGCCCACGCCCTGCTGCGCCACGGCGCGCAGCGCATGGCGCAGCAGAAGCTGAGCCAGGTGGGGCAGATGGCCGGCGCGATGAGCGGCATGGATCCGCAGCAGCAGCAGATGATCATGGCCGCGATGGGCTACGGCTACCTGCTGCCGTACGCGCGCAAGCACGAGACCCAGGCCGACGAAGTCGGGCTGATGCTCGCCGCCGCGGCCTGCTTCGACCCGAACGAATCGGTGCCGCTGTGGGAGCGCATGAGCGAGGCCAGCGGCGGCCAGGCGCCGCCGGAGTTCTCCTCGACGCATCCCAACCCGGGCACGCGCATCGCCAACCTGCAGTCGCTGATGCCCAAGGCGCTGGAGTACCGCCAGCGGTTCTGCAAGCAATGAACTTGGCCCGCTGTTCGCATCTTGTAGCGCCTTCAGGCGCCCCCTTCGCGGTGAAGAATATGGAATGACGTAGGTCGGCCCTACGTGGCCGACGCCATGGCCGCCGGTCGCCGATCGCCGGGCGTCGGGCGTCGGGGGCGTAGCCCCGACCTACGTGCCATGTCATTGAACGCGAGTGGGTATCAGAACCCCATGTACAGCCCGCCGTTGACGGGGATGTTGGCGCCGGTGATGTAGCCGGCGTCGTCGGCGCTGAGGAAGGCGACGGTGCGCGCGATCTCGTCCGGCTGCCCGAGGCGGCCCACCGGCACCTTGTCGACGATGCCCTGGCGGATGTCCTCGGGGATCGCCGCGACCAGCGCGGTCTCGCAGTAGCCAGGCGACACAGAGTTGACGGTCACGCCCTTGCGCGCCACTTCGCGCGCCAGCGCCATGGTGAAGCCGTGCATGCCGGCCTTGGCCGCGGAGTAGTTGGTCTGGCCGAACTGGCCGGTCTGGCCGTTGACCGAGCTGATGTTGACGATGCGGCCGAAGCCGCGGCCGCTCATGCCATCGACCGCGTGCCGGCACAGGTTGAACACGCTGTCGAGGTTGATGTTCATCACCGAATCCCACTGCGCGCGCTCCATCTTGCGCAGCGTGGTGTCGCGGGTGATGCCGGCGGCGTTGACCAGGATGTCGAGCGAACCGTGCCGTGCCTGCACCTCGCCGACGAAGGCGCGGCAGGCGTCGAAGTCGGAGACGTCGAGCGGCGCGAAGCGGATGTCGTGGCCGTCGACCTCGTGCTCGAAGCGAGCGATCCGCTCCGGGTTCGATCCCAGGTCGGCGGCGACGACGCTGCGTCCGGCGCGGGCGAGCGCGACGCAGATGGCCGTGCCCAGTCCGCCGATGCCGCCGGTGACGACGGCCGTGCGTTTGCTCATGGTGTTGGCTGGATGCGGGAGAAGGAGGGAGGCCGGCCGCGGTTCCCCTGCGGCAGGCGGCGGGCGCGGGCGGTCAGCGACCGCGGCGATCCGGGTCCGGCTTCTGGCCGACGCTGCCGATCAGGTTCTTCTGGAATTCCTTCCACAGGTCCATGTTGCGTTCGGTCAGCTGGTTCATCATCGCCCACGGCGTCTGCCCCAGCAGGCCGCCCATCTGCTGGCGGAACTGCTGCTGCTGGTCCAGGAAGGACTGCATCGAGTGCTCGAGGTAGTTGCCCATGAAGCCCTGCAGCGAATCGCCGTAGAAGCGGATGATCTGGCTGAGCAACTGGGTCGACAGCACCGGTTCGCCGTCGGATTCGTGCTCGGCGATGATCTGCAGCAGGACCGAACGGGTGAGGTCATCGCCGGACTTGGCGTCGCGCACCTCGAATTCCTCGCCGTCGACGATCAACTGGCGAACGTCCTCGATCGTGATGTAGCTCGAGATCTCGGTGTCGTAGAGGCGGCGGTTGGGATACTTCTTGATGATGCGCGTCGCGGCCATGGAGCAAATGCTCGAGTGATGGTGCCGCGCAGCATGGCGCAGCGCAGCACGGCTTGCAAGCCGGCGGCCCGGAGG
Organism: Pseudomonadota bacterium; assembly: GCA_023423855.1. Classification (GTDB taxonomy): domain Bacteria; phylum Pseudomonadota; class Gammaproteobacteria; order Xanthomonadales; family Xanthomonadaceae; genus Luteimonas. Next base: position 3,677 of record JAFAEU010000179.1, read on the forward strand.
CAGCGCCGCCGGGCCGGCCGCAGCCCGCGGCGGTCGCCGGAAAATGCTGCGCAACATACGCTTGGGTCCGGGCGATGGCGGGCGCAGCAAAAAGGCCGGCGATGCCGGCCTTTCGCGGTGTAGCCCCAGCCTTCCTGCCGTCATCCCCGCGAAAGCCCGGATCCATCTTGATCTTGCCGTTGAATTGCGCCGGGGACCGCAAAT
>JAFAEU010000403.1 GCA_023423855.1 Pseudomonadota bacterium
AAATAGCCCGGCGCCCCGTCCGGGGAAATGAAATCGCGCAGGGTGGTCCCGCCGCGGGCGATGGCGTGGCCGAGGATGCGCCGGATTTCGGCGGCGAGCGAGGCGTAGCGCTCCCGCGAGACCTTGCCCGCCGCCCGCAGCGGCGAGACGCCGGCGGCGAACAGCGCCTCGGCGACGTAGATGTTGCCAACCCCGACCACGATCCGCTGGTCCATCAGGAAGGCCTTCACCGGTGCGCTGCGCCCGCGGCTGCGCGCGAACAGGTAGTCGCCGTCGAAGTCGTCCGACAGCGGCTCGGGGCCGAGGCCGCGCAGCAGCGCGTGGGTTTCGCCGGCCGGCTGCCACAGCAGGCAGCCGAAGCGGCGCGGATCGTTGAAGCGCAGCACGCGTTTCGAGTCGAGCCCGCCGTCATCAAGCACGATGTCGACATGGTCGTGGTCGCGCAGCGGCGCGTCCGCCGGCAGCACGCGCAGGCTGCCGGACATGCCCAGGTGCAGCAGCGCGCTGCCGGCGGCGGTGTCGAGCAGCAGGTACTTGGCGCGGCGGCGCACGGCGTCGATGCGCCGGCCCGGCAGCGTTGCGGAAATCTCGGGCGGGATCGGCCAGCGCAGATCCGGCCGGCGCAGCGTCACCGCGCGCACGCGGCGGCCCTCGACGTGCGGGGCGAGGCCGGCGCGGGTGGTTTCGACTTCGGGCAGCTCAGGCATCGTCGCTGGTCCCGTCGAGCACGAAGGCAGGGGGATCGCCGTCGACCAGGCGCAGCGGGGCGGCGAAGGTGCGCGACAGCAGGTCCGGGACCAGCGCCTGCGCGCGCGGTGCGTCGGCGACCACGCGCCCCTCGCGCAGCAGCACCACGTGGCCGATCTCCGGCACCAGCTCCTCGGCGTGGTGGGTCACCAGCACCAGGGTCACGCCCTCGTGCGCGAGCCGCCGCAGGGTCCGCAGCAGGTGGTCGCGGGCGACCACGTCCAGCCCCGCCGCCGGCTCGTCCAGCAGCAGCGCCATCGGCGCATGCACCAGTGCGCGCGCCAGCAGCACGCGCCTGGCTTCGCCGGTGGACAGGGTGGCGTACAGGCGGCCGGCCAGGTGCGCGCCGTCGGCCCGTGCGAGCGCGGCCCGCGCCTGCGCCAGTTTCTCCCCGGACACCTCGTCGTCCGGCAGCGGCGCCAGCCGCGCGTCGAAGGCGCCCAGCACCACGTCCTCGACGGCCAGTTCCGGCAGCGAGGCCAGGTCGTCGTGCATCGCCCCGGTCACGATCCCCAGCCGCGAGCGGATCGCGCGCACGTCCCACAGGTGCTCGCCGAGGATCCGCACGGCCGGCCGGCCGTCGTCATGCGCCATCGGATACAGCTGCCGCGTGATCAGCTGGATGAAGGTGGACTTGCCGCAGCCGTTGGGCCCGAGGATCGCCGTGTGCCGGCCCTGCGGCAGGCGCAGGTTCACGCCGTCCAGCGCCGGTCGGACACCGCCGCGGAGCACGCTGGCGGCGTCGAGTTCGATCAGGGGGGGCGGAGCGGCGGGACGGTCGACGGTCATCGGCAGGACATGGGGATGAATCGGCTGTACACCATACGCGGGCGCAGGGGTGGCCTTCGTGCCGCACCGGCCCCATCATGACCGGGTTCACATCACGTTGACACCGTCATGCCCGCGTCCCTGATCGATTTCCTCGCCGGTGGCCTGCTGCAGTTCGGCTTCTGGTCGCTCGCGCTCTACTTCCTGGTCGCGACCCAGCTGACCATCTTCTCGGTCACGCTCTACCTGCACCGCAGCCAGGCGCACCGCGGCGTCGATTTCCATCCGCTGCTGGCGCACTTCTTCCGCTTCTGGACGTGGCTGACCACCTCGATGATCACCCGCGAGTGGGTGGCGATCCACCGCAAGCACCACGCCAGGTGCGAGACCGAGGACGACCCGCACAGTCCCATGCACAAGGGCATCAAGACCGTGTTCTGGCGCGGCGTCGAGCTGTACCGCGAAGCGCGCGCGATGCGCGCCGACATCGAGCAGTACGGCAAGGGCGCGCCCGACGACTGGATCGAGCGTCACCTCTACACCCCGTACGCGACGATGGGCCCGGTCGTGCTGCTGTTCGCCAGCTTCGCGCTGTTCGGCTTCGCCGGCGTGGCGATCTGGGCGATCCAGATGGCGTGGATCCCGTTCTGGGCCGCAGGCGTGGTCAACGGCCTCGGCCACTGGTGGGGCTACCGCAACTTCGAGACCACCGACACCGCCACCAACCTCACCCCGTGGGGCGTGTGGATCGGCGGCGAGGAACTGCACAACAACCACCACGCCTTCCCGAGCTCGGCCAAGTTCGCGCTGCGCAAGTGGGAGTTCGACATCGGTTGGGCCGCGATCAAGGGCCTGGAGGCATTGCGCCTGGCCAAGGTGCTGCGCGTCGCGCCCTCGCTGGACGTGCGCCCCAACATCCAGGCGCCCGACACCGACACGATGAAGGCGTTGCTCGCGCACCGCTTCCAGGCCATGACCGACTACCAGCGCAACGTGCTGATGCCGGCGCTGCGCGAGGAAGCGCAGGCCGCCGGCGCGAAGCTGCGCTCGCTGCTGCCGCGCAAGCTGCGCAAGGGCCTGGTCGACGACGGCCGCTGGCTCAGCCCGGAAGCGCGCGAACAGATGCAGCAGTGGATCTCGCAGCGCCCGCGCATCCGCACCGTGGTCGAGTACCGCCGCAGCCTCGCCGCCGTCCTCGAAGCGCGCACCAGCAACGCCACCGACGCCCTGCACAACCTGCAGGCCTGGTGCCGCGAAGCCGAGGCCAGCGGCATCCGCGCCCTGCAGGAATACTCCGCGCGCCTGAAGGGCTACTCGCTGCAGTCGGTCCACGCC
>JAFAEU010000264.1 GCA_023423855.1 Pseudomonadota bacterium
TGCGCACGGTGGCGACCACGGTGCGGTCGGCCGGCGCCTCGACGGTGATGATGGCGTTGCCGGCGTAGATCGGGCGCTTGAACACGTGCGCGCCTTCGACCGCCATCAGGTCCGAGACCTGGGCCACGCCGAGCAGGGCGGCGACGCAGGGCGCGAGGTCCTTGCCGAAGGTGGTGCTGGGCAGGAAGACATGGCTGTAGCCGTCGGCCAGCTTCGCGACCTGCGGCGCCAGCACCTGGGCGACGGCCTGCGCGTTGGCGGCATTGGCCACGGCCAGCACCCTGGCAACGCCGGCGATCTGCGCGGCTTCGGCGGCGACCGCGGACGGGTCGGCGGCGAGCACGGCGATGTCGATCGATTCGGGCGACAGCGCCTGCGCGGCGCTGACCGTGCGCGCGGTGGAGGCGTTGAGCGTGCCGCCCAGGTGTTCGGCGATGACGAGGACCTTGGCCATTACAGCAACCCCTTCTGCTTGAGTGCGGCGACCAGCTCGGCCGCGTCCTTGACCATCACGCCCTTGCTGCGCTTCGCGGGCGGGGCGTAGTGGGACGTCTTGAGGAAATCCCCGGACGCCACGCCCAGATCCGCCAGCTGCAGCGTTTCCATCGGCTTGCTCTTGGCCTTCATGATGTCGGGCAGCTTGATGAAGCGCGGCTCGTTCAGGCGCAGGTCGGTGGTGACGACGGCGGGCAGGTCGACCTCCAGCGTCTCCAGGCCGGCGTCGACTTCGCGGGTCACGGTGGCCTTGCCATCGGCAATCTCCAGCTTCGAGGCGAAGGTCGCCTGCGGGCGGCCCCACAGCGTGGCCAGCATCTGCCCGGTCTGGTTGGCGTCGTCGTCGATCGCCTGCTTGCCCAGGATCACCAGGTCCGGCGATTCCTTCTCGACCAGCTTGAGCAGGGTGCGGGCGGCGGTCAGCGGCTGGATCGGCTGGTCGGTGACCACGTGGATGGCGCGGTTGGCGCCCATCGCCAGGCCGTTGCGCAGGTGCGCGGCGGCGTCGGCCGGGGCGATGGTGGCGACCACGACCTCGGTGGCGATCTCCTTGTCGCGCAGGCGCAGCGCTTCTTCCAGCGCGATCTCGTCGAAGGGGTTGGCCGAGAGCTTGACGCCCTCGGTGACCACGCCGGAACCGTCCGGCTTGACCTGGATGCGGACATTGAAGTCCACCACGCGCTTGTAGGCGACGAGGATCTTCATCGTTCAGCGAACTCCCGGAAAAAATGGAACCTGGACGCCCGTGCAGGGCGAAACCTGACAATTCTACCCGTCCCCTGCGGAGGCGGCGAGCGCCGGCGATTCAGCCATCCCGGCGCGCATAGGGATAGCGCGTGTGAGTGGAGCTTTCGCTCGGTTCGCCACAGGCGTGCGCCGCGGTGTCGACGCGGAAGCCGGCGGCGCATGCCGACAGTGCGAACAACCGTTCGATCGCATGCGCACAGGTGCCGTCGACCTGTCCGCGTTCGGGTTCGAACAGTTGCGGGTCGAGATGCGCATCCAGCAGCGGCCGCAGGGCTGCCAGCCGCGTCCAGAACATGCTGCCGGCGACGAAGCGGTCGGTTTCGGCGTCTGGCACGTCGATGCCGAGACGAGTGGCGAGCCGCAGGACGTTGTCCTCGTTGTCGCCCCAGAAGTAGCCCAGCGGCTGCAGGTGGCCCTCCGGAGCGACCAGGCCCAGCGCCGGGTCTGAAGCGAACGCCGCGGGCAGTGCGGATGCGCGGCTTGGCGACAGCAGCTTGTCCAGCAGTTCGTCCCGCCACTCGTCCCCGTCCCGGCGATGGCGCGATCGCTTGGTATGCAGCTTCAGCACCACGTCCACGCCCTCGTCGAGCAGGCGGTTGGCGACGTGCAGGAACGGCAGGATGTCGCGGCCACGGTTCTCGAACACGGCCAGTTCGGCCTCGATGCCGGCGCGGTGGAGACAGGCGCGGACCGCATCGGCGCGCTCGGGGGCGGTGGTGACCACCAGGCGCCAGTCGACACCGCTGGCCTGAAGCCGGGCCAGCAGCCCATCGAAGACGTCGATGTGCCAGGCGTGCACCACCGCGCAGGGTTTCGCCGGCGTCGACACGGGGGATGCGGCCAATGCCAGGGCCTGCCGGGTCCCCTCCAGCCAGGCATGGCCCAAACGCGCATCGGGTTCGAGTACGGCGCCTTCGGCCCATTCGTTCCAGGCGTTGATGAACACCAGGCGCCGCGATGCGGGCACCCCGGCCAGCCGGTGCCGGAGGGTGTCGTGCAGCCAGTCGCGATAGCCGCGCGGGGACGCGTGCTGGTAGACGCGGCCCCGGCCGGTGCGGCGCGGTTCGTTGTCCCAGCCGGGATTCACGCCCGGAAAGAGGCGGTAGTCCGGCAGCGGCCGCCGTCGCGTTTCGTCGGCAAGCTTGCGCCAGTCGAGCACGTCACCGTCGTAGTCGGGATTGAACAGGCGCTGGCGGGCGCCGATCGCTGCCGGTTGCGACAGGTTCGGCGGGAACTCCACCGCCGAGTCGAAGCCGATGTCCGCCGGGTCCGGGCGTTCGAAGGACTGCACGTAGGCGAGATGGATCTCGCCGACGCCGTGCCCGCGGCACCAGTCGCGCCAGCGGGCGGTGGTCGCACGCGGATCGGGCAGCAGGCCCGGTCGGTAGACCAGCAGCAGCGGCCTGCCTTCGACGCGCAGCGCGCGCGGGTCGCGCAGGTAGTCGGCGACGTGTGCAATGAAGGCGAGGTCGTCCTCCGGGTCGTGGACCTGTTCGATCAGGACGTCGTCGCCGCGCCCGTCCCAGCGCCGCGACCATTTCTCGTTGGCCCAGCACAGGCAGAACGGCAGGTCGATCGACCGGTCGTCGAGCCACTGCCGCAGCGGCGTTTCCAGCAGCGTCCTGCCGCCGAACCAGTAGAAATAGAAGCAGAAGGCGCCGATCCCGTACTCACGCGCCAGCCGCACCTGTTCGCGCATCGTGCCCGGGTCGCGTAGGTCGTAGAAGCCGAGGTCCGCCGGCAGCCGTGGCTGGTGGTGGCCGTCGAACTGGGGCAGGGCGCGGGTAACGTTGCGCCATTCGGTGAAGCCCTTGCCCCACCACGCGTCGTTCTCGGGGATGGGGTGGAACTGCGGCAGGTAGAAGGCGACGAGGGTGGCAGGCAGCGGCGAGGGCAGCGTGCCGGCGCGCCAGGGTACGTGCCCGATCGCAGGC
>JAFAEU010000318.1 GCA_023423855.1 Pseudomonadota bacterium
TCAGCTGTGCGAACCAGCTCTTCAGGTTGCGCCAGAACACCAGGATCGACGGTGTGATCCGGATGTCGGCCCGCATCGCGCGCAACTGGGCCGGAGTCGCCGCCGTTCCGGCCGAAGCAGCGGCGGACGGCGCGGCTGCGGGGGCCTGGACGGCAGCCGGCCTCATCGCCGCGGACTGGGCCCCGGTGGCCGAAGCAGAGGGCGGCGACACCGGCGCGGATCCATTGCGGCGCGCGCGCACTCCACCTGAGAACGAGCAGTCCGAGGGAGCTTCCAGCGGCCAGCCGCTGCCCGGACGCCAGTTCGTCAGCATGCAGCCGCCGCGGTAGACGATCACTTCCTGGTTGCTGGCGACGTTCGCGAATCGGAGCGCCGGCCCGCCGTTGGGGAAACGGACCTCGAGATCGACGGTCGCGTTGCTGCCCAGGCCCGTGTGCAGGTGAGTCTGCGGATGCTGTTCGCCCACCGCGACGTGCAGGTGCGACACCAACTGGTTCGTGCCGGGCCGGTACCAGCGCACGCTGGCGCCGACGCCGTCGCTGTTGCCGCCGCCGCCGCGCACGCGCACCTTCATCCAGCGGTTGCCGTCGATGTTGGTGGTGTTGCGCCACAGGCCGATGTTCCCGGGATGCTGGGTCTTGATGATGTCCAGCCGCCCGTCGTTGTCGAAGTCGGCGACGTCGGCGCGCGGCGCGGACGCCTCCCAGCCATTGGGCCCGTCGCCCCCGGACTCGCCGAATTTGAGCGTCGATTCCGCGAAGCGCATGCCGCCGTTGTTGCGGAACAGGCGCACGGTCGAGGAGTGCGAGATGCCGCTGACCAGCAGGTCCTGCAGGCCGTCATTGTCGAAGTCGGCGACAAGGGTGTTGCCGTAGTTCGTCAGGTAGTCGACCGAACGGATGCCGGTCAGGCCCGAGTTCGCGGTCACGTCCGTGAATCCGCCGTTCCCGTCGTTGGCGAACAGGTAGGCCCGCCCGCCGCCGATGCCTTCCTGCCCGTTGATGTAGAACAGGTCGAGATCGCCGTCGTTGTCGAAATCGGCCAGCGTCATGAGCTCGATGCTGCTGCCGGTCCCCTCGAACGCCGGCACCGCCTGCCAGCTCAGCGAGCCGTTGTTGTTTCGCCAGTAGCCGCGCGCGACCGGCTGCACGATCTCGGGCCAGCCGTCGCCGGTGATGTCGCCGACGGTCTGGTACGCCTCGGTACCGGCCGCCGGCAGGATCTGCGCGCGCGTGGTGATGTTCTCGACGCGGCGGTTGCGACGCACGACCTGCAGGTTTCCGGTGCCGGTGATGTCGGCGAACGCGCAGTAGTCGTCGCAGGCGTCACTCTTGCCCGAGAACGTGGGCACGAAGCTGCCGGCGCTGGTGCCGTTGAGATAGCGCGCCGCCATCGCGTAGCCGTCCCGCCCCCAGAAGTCCTGGCGGCCGTCGCCGTTGTAGTCCAGCCGCGCCAGCCAGCCGCTCACGCGCGGGGTCATGGGCGAGGGAATGTTGTGGCGGACCGCCGAATTGTCGGCGTAAGTGAACGTGCCGCTGCCGTCGCAGCGGTTGAGCCACAGGCGGCTGGTCGCGCCGGCGTCGGAATGCGAGAAGATGAACGCATCCGGGCACCCATCGTTGTTGAAGTCCGGGAACAGCGCATCGAAGCGGTAGTTCACGGTCAGCCTTGGCTGGTCGACGCGCTGCGCGGAAACCTCCTGGAACGCCAGCGGGCCGGCCGCGGCCTCCTGGCCGTGCACGTTGCCGATCTGGCCCTGGATGATGAAGACGCCGACGCCCAGCGCGAGCATCGACAGAGAGCGGCGGGACATCACTGCGCGAGCAGCCATACGAACTCCGGGTTGCGGTTTTGCCAGTTGAACGCGCGCGGGGTATGCGACACGGCGGCACATCGGGGGTTGAGGTACTGGCCGAGCCGATCGGCGCGGCGTTCGAACTTCTGGCGCCATCCGGCATCGGTTTCGAAATGGCGTGCGGCGGCGATCGGCATCAGCAGCTCCGGGTTGTGGGCATCGGACCCCCAGCCTTCGCTGTCCTGGATCGCGACCACGCGCTCCTGAGGCGCGATGCCCGAGGAGAAATACCAGCCGATCGTGCCATCCGCATTGCAGCCTGAGCGCCAGTTGCCGGCGAGCCCGTCCGGGGCGAAGCCGTGCTGTTCGAGATAGCGGCCGAAATCGCGCAGCATCACCGGGATGCGCTCGTCGCCCGTCACCAGCCAGGCGCGCCAGAGGCCGCCGACGAGGTTGGCGCTCATCCACGGCGACCCGCCGCGCACGTCGGTCGCGGGATCGTAGTCGCTGCCCTCGTGCGCCTGCCAGGAATGCGTCCACGCGCCGGTGACCGGATCGTCCGCGGGCGGCGCCTGCTGGTGCGCATGCAGCCAGCCCAGGACATCCTCGATATGCCGCCGGATGTCCGGGGAACCCGTGAGTTCGTATCCCGACACCAGGTGCTCCAGCGCAAGACCGACGTGGCGCTCGGTCCAGGACTGGCCGGCGCCGGTGTACGGACCCAGGGGGCCGCTCCAGCCGCCGCGCACCTGGTTGTCGACCATGTGCCGGATCGTCGCCTCGTCCAGGCGGGTGTCATCGCCGGCCAGCGCCACCAGCAGCAGCTGCGGCGTCAGGTAGCTGTACTTCGGATCGCAGGCGTTGACGCCGTCGAACTCCCAGCCGCCGGTGCAGTCCGGCCAGCCGCCACCGTTGCCATCGCGCTTGATCTTCGACAGGTAGAACGTGGCCGAGTTGTAGAACTCGAGGAACACGTCCGGCCGGCCGCTGCGCACGTACTGGAATCCGATCACCGAGGCGCGGTCGAACAGGAACGCGTGCGCGCCGGCGTACGGCGTGTCCTTTGCCCATGCCCACTGCCCGTCCACATAGCGGTCGTAGCCGCGCTTCGGGTCGTGCGCGAGCTGCGGACCGGCGATGCGCGAATGCACCAGCCAGGCCGGATCGAGCGTGGCGATCACCCGCGGCACCGGTGCGTCCATCTTCCCCGCGCGCGTGCCGCGATCGTAGGGCACCTCGTCGATCGACCGGGCGCGCGGCTGTCCGATGTCGAAGCGGTACGGCTTCCCGGGGTCGGCGACGAACTGCACCTTGACCGCGCGGATGCTGTCGTCCGCCCAGTGCCAGCGCAGCGTCGGCTTGACGAAGGCCGGCACCTCGGCGCCGTCGGCGTCGAGGATGCGGACCTGCCGGGCGTCGGCCAGCACGCCCTGCGGGAACGGAATGCCGAGGTTCACCAGCTCGCCGTCGCCGACA
>JAFAEU010000400.1 GCA_023423855.1 Pseudomonadota bacterium
CTTCACGTTTATGAATTCGAAACACCATCTCGAGCACGGTTTCAAGGCGTTCGATGGCGTTCCGGCAGCGGGCCCATGGCCCACGGAGAAGTTCTGATGTTGATTCTGACCCGCCGCGTCGGCGAGACCCTGATGATCGGCGATTCGGTCACCGTCACCGTCCTCGGCGTCAAGGGCAACCAGGTGCGCATCGGCATCACGGCGCCGAAGGATGTCGCCGTCCACCGCGAGGAAATCTACCAGCGCATCCGGCGCGGCGACGAAGCCGAACCGGCGCGCGGTTCCGGCACCGACGGCGACTGATTTGCCGCATCGGTGACGACTCCGGTATCCTTCGCCGCCTGTCGCGGCGTGGTGCGTCTGCCTCCCGCGATTCCCGGAGACTTGCCCGAGAGGCCGAAGGGGCTCCCCTGCTAAGGGAGTATGGGGTCAAAAGCTCCATCGAGGGTTCGAATCCCTCAGTCTCCGCCAGTTTTGCAATGCTTTTCCGCCGGCGTCACGTTGACTGGACAATGGCGGATTCGGCATAATTCCGCTTCTGCCGCGCGCCCGTAGCTCAGCTGGATAGAGCACCAGGCTACGAACTTGGGGGTCGGAGGTTCGAATCCTTCCGGGCGCGCCATTGTTGAAGAAGCCAACCTTCGGGTTGGCTTTTTTGTTGGGCGCCCGCCGGCTTCCCGGTCCCGCCCGCAGCGCGACGGACGCTGGACGATACGTGAAGCGATTCCGACCCGGACGCGTGCAGGGCGCGATTGCCGACTGCGATCGCGCATCGGCACGCCGATATCCCATGGCAGAACATCCCGGGTTGGCGTGGATGCGTCCAATGGCCGGGGTTTCGTACGCACGCCAGCCTTCGCCGTCAGCGTGCCGCGCATGCGGGATCCTTCACCGGCCGCCATCCACGTGTTCCTTCCGTCGCACCCAATGCGCGGGCTGCGGTCGACGGCGATCACGCCGGGGGGGCGTGCCGTTCGCGATGCGATGTCGGCCCTGTAGGTGGGCTTCCGGAAGTTCATGGGCCGGAAGGTCTCCCTTCCGCGCAGGGGGTTTAATATGCGCTGGACTTGCAGGCCGTGGACGCGGCGGCAGGACGGGGGATTTGCCCAGACCGGAGTTGCCGCATGCCTCTTGCCCTGTCCCGCGCCGTCGTCGCCTGCGCTTGGCTGGCGCTGCCTTCGTTCGCCCTTGCGGCAACCTATACCGTCGGTCCTTCGGGCCGCCAGTACACGCAGCTGTCGGCGCTGGTCGACGCAGTCGACCTTGAACCCGGCGACATCGTGCTCGTCGACGGTGGAGCGACTTACGGTGGCGACATCGTCGTGCGCAGCGGCGACCGCGGCGCGGCCGGGAATCCGGTGACGTTCCGCTGGAACCGCTCGGCCGGTTCGACGCGTCCGGTCCTGAGCGGCGGTACGCACACCATCAAGTTCCAGCAGTCCAACCACGTGGTGTTCGAGGGTTTCGACGTGCGCGGCGGCTCGTTGTCGTGCCTGTTCAGCGAAGCGCACGACGTGACGGTGCGCGACACCATCATCCGCGACTGTCCGTCGCACGGCATCCTCGGCGCCGACAACAACTCCGGCTCGTTCACGCTCGAGTACAGCGAGATCTTCAACTCCGGCTCGGGTACCAGCCGCCATCCGATCTACATGCAGTCCGACGAGGTTGCGTACCCGGGGTCGGTGTTCCTGATGCGCTACAACTACGTGCACGACGGCAACGGCGGCAACCTGCTGAAGAACCGCCACGAGCGCGCGCTGATCTACTACAACTGGTTCGAGAACTCGGCCTACCAGGAACTGGAGTTGATCGGCCCGGACTGCGAGACGCAGCAATCCGGCTGGACGCCGGGGCTGCGGCGCGAAGACGTGGACATGGTCGGCAACGTGATCGTGCACAACGCCAGCTGGCGCAACGCGATCCGCGCCGGCGGCGACCTCAACGGCCGCAGCCAGGGGCGGCTGCGGATGGTCAACAACACGATCATCTTCAATCGCGCCGGCATCGCCAACGCGGTGCTGGTGCAGCTGGGGCTGGAGTCGCTGGAGATGCACAACAACGTGATCTTCCAGACGGGTTCCGGCGCAGCGCCGAACATCCTGCGCGTGCACGATGCGTCGGAAGTCGACACGCCGTACTGTGCACCGACCAGCCGCGAGCCGTGGTCGGGCGGACGCAAGGTGGCCGGTTCGAACAACTGGGTGCAGACCGCGGCGACGCTGGTGCCGGCCGAGTGGACCGGCACGCTGCGCGGCGCCGATCCGGCACTGACCGGCATCGGCCAGTACCAGCTGCGGCCGACGGCGAACAGTCCGCTGGTGTCGGCCGGCAATCCGCAGCCGCCTTCGCCGTCGGCGTTCCCGTTCCCCTCGCCGCTGCTGCTGCCGCAGTTCGACCCGCCGCTGCGCACGAAGCTGGCGATCGGCGCGCAGGTCGCGCGCGTGCCCGGGGCACGGATCGACATCGGTGCGCTGGAAAGCGCCGGCGGCGGCGGTGCTCGCCTGCGTCGGAACGGTTCGGCGCCGCTGGTGCCACCGGGCGCGTCGGCCGCAGGTGCGCAAGCGACGGCAGGGAGTGCGCCACGTGCGCAGGCCGCCGCAAGCGCGGCCGATGCCGCGGGCACCGGGTCGCGCGCACCCGCGGCCTCGAGGTTGGATACGCGGCGCGTGGACGTGCGGATCACGCCGCCGATCGTCATGCTCTGGCAGCGTTGGGTCGGCTGGATCGATGGCGTGCTCGGCCGCGACGGCGCCGTCCGGCGCTGACGCCAGGCCTTGCCGTTCGACGAATCCGGCGACGGCGCGCGCGACGCCGCCTCGTGAACGCGACGCTAGTCGCCGCGCCGCGCCAGGAACAGCGGATACGGCGCAGTGTCCACCACGCCGAGCGCTTCGCCCGCGACTTCGAAGATGCCGTTGGCGAGATCGGCCATGTTCCTGCGCGCCTCGAACGGCGGATCGTAGAACGCCTTCCGGCGCAGGATCGCGAAACCGTGCCGTTCCAGCAGCGCGGCGGCATCGGCGGCATCGTGGTGGCGGATGCCCGGCGCCGGATGGCGGTCGCGCTCGCGCTGGCCGCTGATGCGGCGCCAGACCCGCGGCAGGAACGGCGAGGTCTTGGTGGCGACGATCAGGTGCCCGCCGGGCCGCAGCACGCGGCGCAGTTCGGCGACGTAGGCCTCGTCGTCGGGCACGAAGGGCAGCACCACGATCGACAGCACGATGTCGAAACTGGCATCCGGGAAATCCACGCCGTCCGTCCGGCACCGGTCGAAGGGGATCGGCGCGTACTGCTGGCGCGCGAAATCGACGCGGCGCTGCTCGACGTCGACGGCGTGGATGTCCGGATGGGTCTTCGACGCGGCCCAGGCGATGTCGCCCCAGCCGAAGCCGTAGTCGAGCACGCGGCCCGCCGGCAGTCCGCGCAGCAGCGACAATACCGCCTGGTGGCGCCGGCGCTGGTGGTCGTCCTGGGGCGCGTCGCGATAGAAGTGGTTCGGGATTTCGCTGCTCGCGCGACTGGGCTCGATCACTGCGTCCATCGGTTCGGTTCGTGCTCCGGTGCGTTCGGGATGCCTGCCGTGCCGGTACCGGGCAGGGCGAAGGTCATCGGCTGATACGGCTTAAGCGCTCGAATTCGGCCAGGTATTCCGACACGTAGGCATCGACCATGTCCGACAGGGCCCAGCGCCTGCGCTCGTCGCGGATCGCCTCGCGCATGGCGTGGTACCGCGCCGGATCGTCCATCAGCGCGCTCGCGTGGGCGACGATGTTGTCGGCGTCCGGCGGGTCCAGCAGGATGCCGGTGACGTCCCGGACCTGGGTTTCCGGCAGGCCGCCGCTGAGGGTGTAGAGCACGGGCAGGGCACAGGCCTTGGCCTCGATCGCGACCAGGCACAAGCCTTCCTCGAACAGCAGCGGGTCGGTCGGCACGATCACGTAGTCGGCCTCTGCGTAGAAGCGCTGGACGTCGCTCTGGTAGCCGACCATCTCGATGTGCGCGCCGAGGCCGCGGTCGGAGATCCACTGCGCCATGCCGTCACCCGACGGGCCCTCGCCCACGATGCGCAGGTGGAAGTCCGGATAGGCCTGCGCGAGGCGGCCGGCAGCCTCGAGCAGCGGCCACACGCCCTTCTCGGGCGTCAGCCGGCCGACGAAGATCGCGCGGCGCGGCAGGCCGCGTTCGGGGAACGCCCGCATCTGCTCGGGCGAGAGCCGCCCGTTGAGCAGCACGCCGATGCTGTCGGGACGGAACATCCTGCGCAGTGGCGCGGAGGTGGTCTCGGAGACGCCGTAGATCCGGTCGGGATAGCGCACGCGCAGCGCCTGCAGCGCGCGCCGCGCCATCGCCACGACCGGGCGGCCGGGCTTGGGCGTGACGTGCGCGGTCGCCCACCAGCGGCGCAGTTTGCGGCCGCGGGTCAGCCGCCAGACCTCGCACTCGCGGAAGCCGTACGAATGCGTGTGCACGATCAGGTGGTCGTAGCGGTCCATGATCGGCGCGAGGTTGCGCTCGACCCAGTGCCGGTCGGGCATCTCGGTCTCGTCGTGGATGGTCAGCCGCGGTTCGGCGGGCATGATCGAATGCGGCAGGTACTCCTTGTACGCGATGACATGTTCGATGCCTTCGGCCTCGAGCTTCGCGGAGATCTGCAGCGGGAACTCCTCGTACCAGCGGAACAGGCCGGCGGGGGTGTTGAGCAGCGAAAGAACGGCTCGTCGCGGCGACGTCATGCAGACGGTTTCCTCGGGTGGGCGGGGGTCTTCAGG
>JAFAEU010000407.1 GCA_023423855.1 Pseudomonadota bacterium
CGTGAGCGCAACAAGGCGAAGCTGCGGCCCGTCGCCCGTCTCCCCATCGCCATGCGCCCGCTGACCGCCTTCTCCCTCGCCGCCCTGCTCGCCCTGCCCGCGTTCGCGCAGGCGGACCCGCCGAAGCCGAAGCTGTCCTCGAGCCAGTGCGGCCTGTCGACCGGCTACAACGTGCTGGTCGACGGCGGCGGCGTGTGGCTGTATCGCGACGCAGGCGCGCCGAAAGAGATCTTCTTCCACGACGGCGAGCTCAGCATCGACCGCGAAGTGCAGGACATCAGCGCCGCCGACGCGCAGCGACTGCGCCGGCTGGAGGCCGAATCGCGCGTGCTGATGCCGCAGGTCGCGGGCCTGGCGCGCGAGACCGTCGACATCACCTTCGACTCGCTCGCCGCCGCGGTCGAGGCGATCACCGGCAGCAGGCGCAAGGCGCGCAGGCTCGATGATTTCCGCAAGGACACGATGGCCCACGTCGACCGCACGCTCGGTACCGGGCGCTGGGACCAGGACGTGTTCGGCGAGGAGTTCGAGGCGCGCGTCGAGGCCGCCGCCGAGCGCATGGCCGCGAGCATCGGCCGCAGCGTGCTGTGGGCGGTGTTCACGCCGGGCGGCGCGGAGCGGATGGAGCGCCGCGCCGAGAAGATGGAGGCCGAGATCGAACAGCGGCTGGAGGCGCGCATCGCGGCGCTGGAGACTCGTGCGGACGCGATGTGCGCGCAGGTCGCGGCCATGCGCACGCTGCAGGACGCGCTGGACTACCGCTACGACGGCAAGCCGCTGCGGCTGCTCGAAGCCACCGAGCGTCCCGCGCGTGCGGACGACATCGCGCAGGGCGACGGCATTCCGGTTGCGGCGAACCCGGACTGAGGTTTCGCTTCACCAGCCCGGGAGCGGCTGCGACCGGAGACCGCGAAGTCACCGGAAAGAAGATCCCTCGCTGCGCTCGGGATGACATTCAAGTTCTTCAACCGGCGTCGCGGATCGTCAGCGTGCCGGGCGGGTGCGTGCCAAGCTGCAGGCTCATCGCAAGCAGTTCGCCGGACACCTCTTCCCTGTAGAAGTCGTTGGACAGCACGCGGAAGACCTCGTCGGGCGTCTTCGCCGCGGCCAGCGATTCGGTCAGGCCGAAGGCGACGACCGGGTCGGCGTCGAGCGCATCGAGCTTGTCCTGGCCGTCGTCGCCCTGCAGCTGCAGGATGTAGTCGCGCGCATCCTCGCGGATCTGCATCAGCTCGGCCTCGGTGAACTCCAGCCGCACGTGCTGGCCGCCGTCGAAGCTGCCGTAGGACGTTTCGGGATTGGCGATGTCGCGGTTGTAGGCGTCGTTGATGGGCGCCGCCAGCGTCGGGTCGTAGTTCGCCATCACCATGCCGTAGCGCACGCTGTCGGGCACCGTTTCGCCGCGCGCGTCGGTGGTCCAGGTGACCTCGCTGTAGTGGTTGTCGCCGGCCTGGTAGGAACTGGTGTACTCGGTGCTGCCGTCGGCCCAGCGCGTCTGCACGATGTTCAGTTCGCTGCTGTTGATCTCGGTGCCCCAGCCGAAGCCGCCGACCTCGACGCCGAAGCGCGCGGTGTGCTCGGCGTTGAGCACTTCGGTGGCGCCGGCCTGCAGCACGCCCGGCGGCGACCATTCCGGCATCTGTCCGCCGCCCATGAAGGCCTGGTAGGCGGCCTGTCCTTCCTCGGTGCGCAGGTCCAGGCGCGCGACCGACATCGAGCGCTCCTCGAGGCTGCGGTCCGAGCTCAGGCCGATCGCGGCGATGCCGCGGTAGCCGAGGCCGACGAACATCTCGTTCTCCACCGTGTCGACGTCGCCGGCGACGATCTCGAAGGTGTTGGCGTCGATCCGGCGCACGCCGAAGCCCTGGCCGGAGAGGTCGGTGCTGGTGCCGTTGACGTGCAGCAGCTTGTAGTTGGCCTCGAAGTGGCTGCCGGTGAGCGTCTGTCCGCGGATCAGCACGCCGGTGCCGACCGGCATCGACATCGGGTCGAGCGGGTTGGGTGCGGCCGACAGGTCGCCGTCGGCGATGCGCGTGCCCTGCTGCGGCGTGACCACCGCTTCGTAGGTCACGCGGGTGCCGGCGAACTGTTCGTAGCTGCCCGAGACCGGAATCGGCAGGCCCTTGACCACGTTGCGCAGCAGCGGCGAGCCTTCGACCAGGCGCTGCGCCTCCGGCCCGAGCACGCCGAGCCGGGTGCCCCATTCGTAATAGCGGTTGAGCGGCGTCCTGCCGATCGCGCCGGTGGCGCCGGCCTGCATCTGCACCTGCATCTCGAAGGTCTGGGTCTGGCTGAAGTCCATGCCGGTCTGCACGCCGGACATGTCGACCTCGCCGACCACGCTGATGTCGGCGCTGCCGCGCACCGGCAGCGGCAGCGTCGCGGCGCCGGCGACGGGGGTCTGGAATTCGACCCGCTGGCCGGGATTGATCGCCCACGCCAGCACGCCGTCCGGCGCGGCGGCGAGGATGTCGTAGCCGGCCTGCACCTGCGCCGGCGAGGCATCGGCCGGGAGGTCGACGCCGAGCACGCCGAGCGCGGTGCGCACCTGGGTGATGTCGAGACGGGTGACGTCGGTGGGCGGGCCGTCGCCGTTGCGCAGGTAGACGGGAATTTCGGTCGGGTTGGCGGTCGCTTCGTCGACGATCCGCCGCAGCTGCTGCACGTAGGGATCGTTGTTGAAATGCGTGCGCGCCTGCCCGTATTCGAACGAGCGCGTGGCGCCGTTGAGCATGTCGTAGTCCGACAGCTGCGGCTCCAGCCGGTCGAGCACGGCCTGTGCCTGCGCGGCGCGGCGCTCGTTGAAGGTTTCCACGCGCGCCTCGTGGAGCGAGCGGCGGTCCTCGTCGGGCAGGCCGGTGGGGATGTCGGTCCAGGTCGGCAGCGCGAGGTCGTGGATCGCGTCGACCGCTTCGGCAGGCGTCTGCGCGGTGGCGAAGGTGACCGGTTCGACCGCGGGCGTCTCCGGGGTCTCCGGCGTCTCGGCGACGGGGATTTGCGGTTCGGCCTGCTCGGCCTGGTAACTGGCGCGGATCGCCTCCTGGTCCTCCGGCGGCAGGCGATGGTAGGTGCTCGAATCGATGCCGTAGATCTCGGACACGGGGGCGGCTCCGGGCGGAAGGGGCTGCCCGCACCCTAGCCGCCGGGGCCTGCCATCGGTATCCGGTGCGACCCTAGGTGCGCGCTCCGGGAGAGGTTCCGGATTCCGCCCTGTTCATCACGCAGAGGGCGTCGGTTCAGCCGCCACCGCATTCCGCAGCCGGCCGCGCGTCGTCGGCGACCGTCGCCGACGCGCGTCGCGCCAGCAGGTATATCAGCAGTCCGCCCAGCGCGGTCGCCACGCCGACGTAGGCGGTGGAGGTCCAGCCCAGGCCAGCGGTGATCGCCATGCCGCCCAGCCAGGGGCCGAGCGCGTTGGCGGTGTTGAACGCGGAGTGGTTGGAGGCGGCGGCGAGGGTCTGCGCCTCGCCGGCGACGTCCATCAGGTGCGACTGCAGCACCGTCGCCAGCGCGCCCATGGTGCCGACCAGGGTGATCGCCAACAGCACCGTCCACGCGTGTTGCGCCGCGAACGGGAACGCCAGCAGCACCGCGATCGACCACAGCAGCAACAGTGCCGCGGCGCGGAAGCCGAAGCGGTCGAACAGCCAGCCGCCGGCCAGCGAACCGACGATGCTGCCGACGCCGAACGCGGCCAGCGCGAACGGCACGAAGCCCGCGCCGGTGCCGGTGACGTGCACCAGCGTCG
>JAFAEU010000434.1 GCA_023423855.1 Pseudomonadota bacterium
GTTCACGTGTTCGACAAAGTGCGGGTAATCGCCCAGCGCCTGTTGGGCGAAATGCGACTGCAGCATCAGGGCCGGCACGTGGTTGCCGAACAGCGCCACCGACACCTTGCCCGCCAGTTCGACCAGCGTGCGCGGGCCGAGGACGATCTGTTCGGCGGCAAAGGCGGGCGCGCCGGCCAGCACGCCGAAGCGCTGGCCCAGCAGGTGCAGCGCCAGGTTGGCCCGGCCTTCCTGGCGGCTGGCGATCTCGCGCAGCACGGTGCCCTCGTCCATCACCGCCTCGTCGACGAGGCTGAGCTTGCCGAAGCCGCCCTGCGTCGGCTGCGCCTTGCCGGCGTCGGTGGCCGGCGCCGCCGAACGCGCCGCCGAACGGACCCCGGCGACCGAGGCCTCGAGCTCGAGGATGAAGCGCGGGATCAGGTCCGAGCGGTTGAGGCGGAAGGTCCGCAGCGTCTGCATGTAGCCCGACTCTGCCCCCGGGTTGCGGGCCTGGTCGGCGAGGCGGAACAGTTCTTCCTCGAATTCGTTGAGCATCGAGCCCAGGTGCGGCTCGATGTCCTCGGTCACCAGCGTCAACGCCGCTTCCAGCGCCTTGCGCACGCGCTGCGGCAGGCCGGCGGCGGCGAGCGACCTCGGTGCCGCGGGTTCGACGGGCGGAGGCGATGCGGGCATCAAGCGGGCTGCGGCAGAAGGTCGGGGCCAATACTTACACGTCAGACGCGGATCGGCCAATTCCGCGGCCAGCGGCGTCAGCCGGCCAGGAACAGCCCGATCACGTCGTTGCCGAAGCGGCGGCCGAGCGGGGTGGGCACGATGGTGTCGTTGTCCTGGTGCAGCCATCCGCGCGCCTGCGCCTGCGCCAGCGGCGCCGCGATCGTCGAGGCCGGCAGCCCGCAGCGCGCTTCGAAGTCGGCCAGGGCGAAACCGTCCACCAGCCGCAGCGCGTTGAGCATGAACTCGAACGGCCGCTGTTCCGGCGTGATGCGCTCGTCGCCGCCGATCGCCGCGGGCGTGCCGGCGGCGGCGAGCCAGGCCGCCGGATGCTTCACCTTCCAGCGGCGCAGGATCGCCTGCTCGCCGCCCAGGGTGAGCTTGCCGTGCGCGCCGGCGCCGATCCCGAGGTAGTCGCCGAAGCGCCAGTAGTTGATGTTGTGCGCGCAGCGCCGGTCCGGGCGGGCGTAGGCCGAGACTTCGTACTGGACATGGCCGGCGACGGCGAACAGGGCCTGGCAGTGCTCCTGCATGTCCCAGGCCAGGTCGTCGTCGGGGATGTCCCGGGGCGGGCGCGCGGCGAAGACGGTATTGGGCTCGAGCGTGAGCTGGTAATGCGAGACGTGGGCCGGCGCCAGCGCCAGTGCGCGTTCGACGTCGGCCTCGGCCATTGCCAGGGTCTGGCCGGGCAGGGCGTACATCAGGTCGAGGTTGAGGTTGTCCAGGCCGGCGTCCTGCGCGAGCTTCACCGCGGCTTCGGCCTGCGCGCTGTCGTGGATGCGTCCGAGCCGCTGCAGGCAGCCGTTGTCGAAGCTCTGGATGCCGAAGCTGATGCGGTTCACCCCGGCCCGGCGGTAGTCCCCGAAGCGGCCGTGCTCGGCGGTGCCGGGGTTGGTCTCCAGGGTGATCTCCAGCCCCGGTGCGAAGCGCAGGCGCGCGCTGGCGCCCTGCAGGAAGCGGTCGATTGCGTCGGCCGGGAACAGGCTCGGCGTGCCGCCGCCGAAGAACACGCTGTGGACCGTGCGGCCCCAGGCCAGCGGCAGGTCCTGATCGAGGTCGGCCAGCAGCGCGTCGACGTAGGCGTCGAACGGCAGCGGCCCGCGCGCTTCGTGCGAGTTGAAATCGCAGTAGGGGCATTTGCGCACGCACCAGGGGAGGTGGACGTACAGCGAGAGGGGCGGGGGAATCAGCATGGAACGAGGATCATGGACCTTTTCTGTTCGCCATCGCGTCCTCGTCATCCCGGCGTTCGTCGGGATGACGAGCAGAGGACTTTGTTTCCTTCCAGACGTTCCCGGCTCCGCCTACGCGCCGCCGGTCAGCCGCGCCCGCAGCAGCGCCAGCGCCTGTCCGCGGTGGCTCAGCCGGTTCTTGAGCGCCAGGGGCATCTCCGCCGCGGTCTGGCCCTGCACGGGATCGAGGAACACCGGGTCGTAGCCGTGCCCGCCGCTGCCGCGGCGTTCGCGCAGGATCGTGCCGTGCCAGCGGCCCTCGACGACGATCGGCTGAGGATCCTCGGCGTGGCGCATCAGCGCCAGCACGCAGACGAAGTGCGCGCCGCGGCGGTCGTCGGGCACCCGCGCCAGTTCGCGCAGCAGCTTGTCGATGTTGCGGTCGGCATCGCCATGCCCGCCCGCGTAGCGCGCCGAGTACAGCCCGGGCGCGCCATCGAGCGCATCGACGCAGATCCCGGAGTCGTCGGCGAGCGCCGGCAGCCCGGTCGCGCGGCAGGCGTGCCGCGCCTTGAGCAGCGCGTTCTCGATGAAGCTCAGGCCGGTTTCCTCGGCGTCCACGACGCCGAACCCGGCCTGCGCGCGCAGGTCGAAGCCGGAGGCCGCGAGCAGGTCGCGGAATTCCTCCAGCTTGCCGGCATTGTTCGACGCCAGCACCAGCGCGCGCGGCGCGGCGGTCATCGCCCGAGCGCTTCGCGCTGTCTTTCCAGCAGCGTGGCGACGCCGGATTCGGCCAGGCCGAGCAGCGCGTCCAGCTCGTCGCGGCGGAACGCGTGGCCTTCCGCGGTGCCCTGCAGCTCGATGAAGCCGCCGCCGTCGTTCATCACCACGTTCATGTCGGTGTCGCAGTCGCTGTCCTCGGCGTAGTCGAGGTCGAGCACCGGCACGCCGCGGTACACGCCCACCGATACCGCCGCCACCGCGCCGAACACCGGGTCGCGGGCGATCTCGCGCCTGGCCTGCAGCCAGCGCACGGCATCGACCAGGGCGACGTAGGCGCCGGTGATCGCCGCCGTGCGGGTGCCGCCGTCGGCCTGCAGCACGTCGCAGTCGAGGGTGATGGTGCGTTCGCCCAGCGCGGTGCGATCGACGCAGGCGCGCAGGCTGCGCCCGATCAGGCGCTGGATCTCCAGCGTGCGCCCGCCCTGCTTGCCGCGCGCGGCCTCGCGGTCGCTGCGGGTGTGGGTGGCGCGCGGCAGCATGCCGTACTCGGCCGTGACCCAGCCTTCGCCCTTGCCGCGCAGGAACGCCGGCACCCGGTTGTCGATGCTGGCCGTGCACAGCACGCGGGTGTCGCCGAACGACACCAGCACCGAGCCTTCCGCATGGCGGGTGAAGCCGCGCTCGATGCGGACCTCGCGCAGCTGGTCGGGCGCGCGGCCGCTGGGGCGGGCGATGCTCATGCGGGGCTTTCCGGAAATTCGGGGGGCGCCAGATTACCATTGGCGCTCCAGCGACCACGGGATGCACGATGTCGATCCGCAGCATGCCCGCCTACGCCTCGGGCGAACGCAGCACGCCCTGGGGCACGCTCGGCTGCGAACTGCGCGCGGTCAACCATCGCTTCCTCGAACTCGGCGCGCGCCTGCCCGAGGACCTGCGCGCGCTGGAGCCGGCATTGCGCGAGCGGATCGCCGCGCGCGTCTCGCGCGGCAAGGTCGACGTGGCGCTGCGGCTGCGGCCGCCGGAAGGCGCGGCGGCCGGGCTGCAGGTGGACGAGGCGCTGGTCGGGCGGCTGGGCGAGCTGGCCCAGCGCCTGCGCAGCCATTTCCCGGACCTGCGCGTGGGCTTCACCGACCTGCTGCAGTACCCGGGCGTGCTGCAGGCCGAGGCACTCGACCAGGCGGAGCTGCACGCGCAGGCGCTGTCGCTGCTCGACGCGGTGCTCGCCGACTTCCTCGCCGCGCGCGAGCGCGAGGGCGGCAAGCTGGTCGCCGCGATCCTCGAGCGCGTCGACGGCATCGAGCGCATCGCCGGCGAGGTGCGTACCCTGGTGCCCGTGATCCGCGAGGGCCAGCGCGCCAAGCTGGAGGCGCGGCTGGCCGACCTCGCCCAGGCCGCCGATCCGGCGCGCGTCGAGCAGGAGCTGGTGCTGTCGCTGCAGAAGCTGGACGTGGACGAAGAACTCGACCGCCTGTCCAGCCACGTCGACGAGATCCGCCGCGTGTTCCGGCAGAAGGCGCCGGTGGGCCGGCGGCTTGACTTCCTGCTGCAGGAGTTCAACCGCGAGGCCAACACCCTGGGCAGCAAGTCGGTCGACGCGCGCACCAGCAATGCCGCGGTCGAGCTGAAGGTGCTGATCGACCAGATCCGCGAACAGGTGCAGAACATTGAGTAGGGCCGGGAATCGGGAATGGGGAGTCGGAAGTCGCAAAAGCGATAGACTTTCCGCATCGCGCGGCGTCCGTACGACGAGTGCGTTGCCGCATTTCCGACTCCCGATTCCCGACTCCCGATTCCCGGCCTGCTGATGCGCGGAACCCTCTTCATCGTCGCGGCCCCCTCCGGCGCCGGGAAATCCAGCATCGTCAACGCCTGCCTGGCGCGCGACCGCAACATCTGCCTGTCGATCTCGTTCACCTCGCGCGCGCCGCGGCCGGGCGAGCGCCATGCCGAGCACTACCACTTCATCGCGGCCGAGGCGTTCAAGGCGATGATCCGCGCCGGCGACTTCTTCGAGTACGCGCAGGTGCACGGCGACTGGAAGGGGACGGCCAGGCAGTCGGTCGAACCGCAGCTGGCCGCGGGCAAGGACGTGCTGCTGGAGATCGACTGGCAGGGCGCGCAGCAGGTCAAGGCGCAGGTGCCCGATGCGGTCGGCGTGTTCATCCTGCCGCCCTCGCGCGCCGCGCTGGAGGAGCGCATGCGCAAGCGTGGGCAGGACAGCGAGGAGACGATCGCGCGCCGGCTGGCGAACGCGCGCGAGGAAATGTCGCACCACGACGAGTTCGACTACGTCATCGTCAACGAGGTGTTCGAGACCGCGGTCGACGAGATGTGCGCCATCTTCGTTGCCAGCCGCCTGCGGCGGAACCTGCAGGTGCAGCGGCACGCCGGACTGATCGCGGCGCTGCTGGCGCCGGATTGAAGGGCCTGAACCGGTTCCGCACCTGCCGACCCGACTCCTGTCATTTCGATTCCTGTCATTTCGACCGCAGGGAGAAATCTCGGTCGGACACGTACCGCCTCCGGTCGGGATTTCTCCCTGCGGTCGAAATGACAGGAGTCGAGGGGCGGGTGGGAAGACCCGCCGGCTACAGGTGCTTGTGCTTGCAGCGTGGAGGGCGAAGAGCCGGAAATCAGTCTGTTCTGGCGCTAACTCGCTGATTTTACAGGCGAACGCTTGATTTCCGGGGGCTGCACCCCTAGAATCCCGGGTCCTTTCCGATTATTGATCGACGGCCCGCCGGCCGCCGGGAGACCTATGGCCCGCATCACCGTGGAAGATTGCCTGGAAGTGGTCGACAACCGCTTCGAGCTCGTCATGATGGCCGCCAAGCGCGCGCGCCAGCTCGCAAACGGCGTCGAGCCGCAGATCGACAACAACGAAGCGCAGGACAAGCCGACCGTGCTGGCGCTGCGCGAGATCGCCGCCCGCCGCATCGACCAGCCCTACATCGACGCCGTCGACAAGGCCGAGCGCGAGCGCAAGGAGCGCGAGGCGCTGGAATGGGCCGCCGCCGAAGTGGTCGCCGGCGACGACGACATGAAGGGCGACGATTTGTAGGAGCCGGGATTCGGAATCGGGGATTGGGGATTCGCAAAAGCGGCTCCCGACCTTCGGTTCCGTTCCACCCATGTAACGAAGGCCCCGCTTTGGCGGGGCCTTTGCCGTTTCCGGCGTGGCTTTCCCGGAAATCCGGCTTCCACGGCCCTGAACAGGCGTATGGCCGGGCTTTCCCGATTCCCCGTTGCCCTATTCCCCATTCCCGGCCTTCCAATTAGGCTCAGGACATGACCCCCGGCGACCCCGCCCTGATCCTGCCCGTGCCGCCCCCCGAGGAGGAGGCGCTGCCCGACTACGTGCGCGACCTCGAGCGCGCGGCCGCCTACCTGCCGGCCGACCAGCGCGCGCTGCTGCGCCGGGCCTGGGCGGTCGGGGCGGCGGCGCATGCCGGGCAGACGCGCAAGTCCGGCGAGCCCTACATCACCCATCCGGTGGCGGTGGCGCAGGTGCTGGCCGAGCAGAAGGTCGACGTCGAGACCCTGGTGGCGGCGATCCTGCACGACACCATCGAGGACACGCCGCTCACCCGCGAGCAGCTGGCCGAGGAGTTCGGCGAGACCGTGGCCGAACTGGTCGACGGCGTCACCAAGCTCGACAAGCTGCGCTTCGGCAACCGCCAGGAGGCCGCGGCGGAGAGCTTCCGCAAGATGATGCTGGCGATGGCGCGCGACCTGCGCGTGATCCTGATCAAGCTCGGTGACCGCCTGCACAACATGCGCACGCTCGGCGCGCAGCCGGGGCCGGCGCGCGAGCGCATCGCGCGCGAGACGCTGGAGATCTACGCGCCGATCGCGCAGCGCCTGGGCATGAACCTGATCAAGGCCGAGCTGCAGGACCGCGGCTTCCACGCCCTGCACCCGCTGCGCCACCTGATCCTCGACAAGCACATCCGCGGCCAGCCGATGCTGCGGCGCGAGGCGATGGCCAAGATCGAGGCGCAGCTGGCGCAGCGGCTGACCAACGAAGGCCTGAACTACCGGCTCGTCAGCCGCGTGAAGTCGCCGTGGAGCATCTACAACAAGATGCGCGCGGAGGGAAAGACCTTCGCCCAGGTGATGGACGTGTTCGGCTTCCGCATCGTGGTGGGATCGGTCGCCGACTGCTACCACGCGCTCGGCGTCGCGCATTCGGTGTTCAAGCCGCTGGACGGGCGCTTCCGCGACTTCATCGCGATTCCCAAGGCCAACGGCTACCAGTCGCTGCACACGGTGCTGTTCGGGCCCTACGGCTCGCCGATCGAGGTGCAGATCCGCACCGAGGAGATGGACCTGATCGCCGAGCGCGGCATCGCCGCGCACTGGGCCTACAAGCACGGCATGGCGCCCAGCGGCGCGCAGGCGCGCGCGCACTCGTGGATCGCCAACCTGCTCGAATCGCAGCGCGCCACCGGCTCGTCGCTGGAGTTCCTGGAGAACGTCAAGGTCGACCTGTTCCCGGACGAGGTCTACCTGTTCACGCCCAAGGGCGACATCCTGTCGCTGCCGCGCAACTCCACAGCGCTCGATTTCGCCTACGCCGTGCACACCGACGTCGGCAACACCGCGGTCGCCGCGCGCGTGGACCGGAAGCTGGTGCCGCTGCGCACCAAGCTGGCGAGCGGACAGAGCGTGGAGATCGTCACCGCGAAATCCTCGCTGCCCAAGCCGCAGTGGCTGGAATTCGTGGTCACCGGCAAGGCGCGCACCGCGATCCGCGGCCAGCTCAAGCAGCTCGAACACGAGGACGCGGTGCAGCTCGGCCACCGCATGATCGACCGCGCGCTGGAGGATGTCGGCACTTCGCTCGACCGCCTGCCGCAGGCGCGCCTGGACGCCTACCTGGCCGAACTGCGCTATCCGCGGCTGGAGGAACTGCTGGCCGACATCGCGCTCGGCAACCGCATGCCATCGCAGGTGGCGCAGGCGCTGGCGCAGAAGGATCCGGAGGCCGACGCGCCCGGCGCCGGGTCGATGCCGCAGCGCGGCGAGCGCATCCTGATCACCGGCCACGAGCGCGGCGTGATCAGCTTCGCCAACTGCTGCATGCCGATCCCCGGCGACGAGATCATGGGCTACCACACCGCCGGCAAGGGCATCGTCGTGCACCGGCTGGACTGCCCGAACGTGGCCGAGTACCGCAAGTCGCCGGACCGCTGGGTGGCGATCGGCTGGGACCGCGAGGTCACCGGC
>JAFAEU010000462.1 GCA_023423855.1 Pseudomonadota bacterium
CGCATCGACATCGACGTCAATCCGATCGTGGAGATCGACGGCGCCTTCGTGGCGCAGGGCCTCGGCCTCGAGGTCGCGGAGTTCCAGCGGTTGATGGAGTCGCGCGGGATTTCGGTCCTGTGCGAACGCGGCACCGGCGAGGACGAAGGCCTGTACCGCGCGAGCTTCTACCACGGCGACCGGCGCGTGCGCCTGGTCGTCGACCGCGACGGCACTCCGGTCGATCCACCCCTGTAGGAGCCACTGTCTGCTCCTTCCCCCGCAGGCGGGGGAGGGAGTTTGCTTGTAGGAGCGTATTCATGCGCGACCACGCTCCCGCCGCATCGAAGGCCCGGTTGCGGCTGACGATGCCGGTCACGATCCGCGCATCATTCCGAACCCGCGAAGCGGGTGGGGGATCTTCCATCCGGCCACGCCCCGCCTTGCGCCGGCAAAGCAGATCCCTCGCCTGCGGCTCGGGATGACAGGCAGGCGCTTCGTTGCGTTCAGGACGACATGCCGCCGCCTGCCCCTGGCGAACGGTCGCGGCAATTCCCGGGCGCCACGGCGACCACGGCTTGACCTGCGTCAACGTCGGAAACAGCCCATTGGCGGAAGATGCCGGACATGACGACACCAGCTTCCGCACCATCGCCAAGCCTCCTCGCGGCCGCCCCGCACCGGCTGATGTTCTTCATCGGTGCCGGCAACGTGCTGCTGGCGATGGCGTGGTGGGCGGCCTGGCTGGCCGCGCAGCGCTGGCCGGGGCTGCTGCAGGTGCCGCAGGCGGCGACCTATCCCGGCTGGCTGCACGCCTTCGTGATGCAGTACCAGGTGCTGCCCAGCTTCTTCTTCGGCTTCCTGCTGACCGTGTTCCCGCGCTGGATGGGCCTGCCCGACGTGCCGCGCTGGCGCTACGTGCCGATAGGCGTGGGCATGTTCGGGGGGCAGGCGATGATGCTGCTCGGCGCGCTCGGGCTGGAGGCGGCGCTGGTGGTGGGCCTGTTCATGACGCTGGCGGGGTGGGGTAGCGGCGTCTGGATCCTCGGCAGGCTGCTGCTCGCCGAACGCGGTCGCACCTGGCACGCGCGCTCGTGCCTCGCGGCGATGCTGCTGGGACTGCTCGGCGTGGCCAGCTTCGGCATGTTCCTCATGACCGGTTCGCCGTGGTGGGCGCTGGTGGGGATCAAGCTCGGCACCTTCGGCCTGCTGCTGCCGGTGTACCTCACCGTCGCGCACCGCATGTTCCCGTTCTTCGCCGGCAACGCGGTGCCGGGCTATGTCGCATGGCGGCCGATGTGGGTGCTGGCGGCGGTCTGGGCGCTGGCGATGGCGCACCTGGCGCTGGAACTGCTGCACGCATACGCGTGGCTGTGGCTGGTGGACCTGCCGATGCTGGTGTTGTCGCTGTGCGTGCTGTGGCGCTGGTGGCCGCGCGGCCGCGCGCCGGGGCTGCTGTCGGTGCTGTTCGTCGGACTTCTGTGGTGGCCGGTGACCTTCGCGCTGTTCTCCGCGCAAAGCCTGATGTACTTCGGAACCGGCGAATTCCTGCTCGGCCGCGCGCCGGCGCATGCGCTGTTCATCGGCCTGTTCGGCAGCCTGCTGGTGGCGATGGTGAGCCGGGTCACGCAGGGGCATTCCGGGCGGCCGCTGAAGATGTACGGCCTGGCGTGGCTGGCCTTCGGCGGCATCCAGGTGGTCGCGACGATGCGCATCGTCGCCGAACTGATGCCCGACGTGCTGCTGTGGCAGGCGCTGTCGGCGATCGGCTGGCTGGTCGTGCTGGCGCCCTGGGTGGCGCGCATCGGCCGCATCTACCTGTCGCCGCGAATCGACGGAAAGCCGGGGTGAAGGGACTCGAAACGGCCGGACTACCGTCATCCCGAGCGTAGCGAGGGATCTGCCGTTCATCGTCCCCATGACCGGAGGCGGGTCCCGCCCTGTGCCGGGATAACATTCCAGACGATATCCAACGGTGAATCCATGATCGAGTTCTACCCGCAGATCAAGCACGCCCATGTCGGCCTCGCCATGCTCAGCGGCAGCCTGTTCGCGCTGCGCGGGGCACTGCTGCTAGCCGGCGTGCGCTGGCCGAACGCCGCGCCGGTGCGCTACCTCAGCTACACCATCGACACCGCGCTGCTGACCGCTGCGATGATGCTGCTCACCATCCTCCCCGGCGCGCTGTATGCCAACGGCTGGCTGGCGGTGAAGATCGCGCTGCTGGTCGTGTACGTGGTGCTCGGCGTGTTCGCCCTGCGCCGCGGGCGGACGACGCGGGCACGCGCGGCCTGCTATGTCGCCGCGCTGCTGGTCTTCGCGCAGATGTACTTCATCGCGAGGACGCACCATCCTTTCGGGGTGTTCTATCTGTTTGGTTGGTGATCGGAAGGGCGGCTTCCGACCTATTTCGTTGAAAAATTCGGTTGAATTGGTCATCTGAAGCTGGTCCACTGACGTCCCATTGATCGAGCGGAAGTCCACGCGATGATGGGACGTCAGGAAGTCGGCCAAGCGCCGCTGTTCTATGCCTTCAACCTGGAAGAGCACGTTCCAGCGAACCATCTGCTCCGCGGCATCGACCAGTTCCTGGACCTGAGCGAATTGCACCCGCACCTCGCGCCGCACTACAGCCACACCGGCCGCCCCTCCGTCGATCCTGCGCTGCTGATCCGGATGTTGATCGTGGGCTACTGCTTCGGCATCCGCTCCGAGCGCCGGCTATGCGAAGAGGTACATCTGAACCTGGCCTACCGCTGGTTCTGTCGGCTGGGCCTGGAAGACGCGGTGCCGGACCATTCGACCTTCTCCAAGAACCGGCACGGCCGGTTCCGCGACAATGACACGCTGCGGTTCGTGTTTGAGAAGGTGTTGGAGCGCTGCCTGGCCGAAGGGCTGGTCGGTGGCGAAGGCTTCGCCATCGATGCCAGCATCATCAAGGCCGATGCCAACCGCCAGCGCGGTGTTCCGGGCGGCGAAGCCAGCTGGGACCGGGAGTCGTCGCTGACGCGGCCGGTACGCGAGTATCTGGAGGCACTGGACGCCGCCGAGGAGCCGCGCAAACCACCAAAGAACGTGTCACTCACGGATCCCGCGGCGCAATGGACTGCTGCGCCCGGAGGGCCAGCGTTCTACGCCTACTCAACCAACTACCTGATCGATACCAAGGCCGGCGTCATCGTCGATGTGGAAGCTACACCCGCATACCGCACGGACGAGGTCAACGCCACCCGAATCATGGTGGATCGCGTCGAGGAGCGGTTCGATATCAAACCGACGCATCTGATTGGAGACACCGCCTACGGTACCGCCGAGATGCTGGGTTGGATGGTCGACGAGAAGGCGATCGAGCCGCACGTACCGGTATGGGACAAGGCCGAGCGCAAGGATGGTTCGCTGGGGCGTTCCAACTTCCGTTGGGAGGCTGAAGCCGACGAGTACCGCTGCCCGCAGGACAAGCCTCTGCGTTCAACCGGCAAGCCCACGTCGGATGACACGCTGATCTATCGCAGCAGCGTCCACGACTGTGCCGGCTGCGAGCTTAAGTCACGGTGCTGCCCCAATACCACGCATCGAAAGATCGCTCGGCAGGTCAACGAATCCGCGCGCGACGTGGCTCGCCAGTTGGCAACGACACCTCGATATGTGCGATCGCGACGACATCGCAAGAAAGTCGAAATGCTGTTCGCCCATCTCAAACGCATCCTGCGGCTGGATCGTCTACGTCTCCGCGGACTGAAAGGTGCTCGCGACGAGTTCCTGTTGGCGGCCACCGCACAGAATCTGCGAAGAATGGCCGCGTGGTTGATGCCGAAGGGCCCGGAAGCGGGAATCGCGGTTCCCATCTAAGGCATGGGGGGCGCTTATGCGCCCGCATTTGCTTCATCCTGGATCGAACAATCCTGGTTCCGGCTCCATGGTCACATGGTGCTCCCGCTCCAGATCCGAGTTTTTCAACGGAATAGGCCGAGAACGGACGCACCAGCCCCCGCAAGATCATCACCGGCATCCATATGGCAGGGCGCACAAAAGCCGCCCCCGCATTCCGCGGAGGCAGCTGACGACGATGATGCGCCGGTTTACCTGGCGGCCGGCAGCGACAGGTCGGTGCCGGGCTTGACCGGACCGACCGGCGACGGCGTGGTCATCAGATCGTGGTTCCACTTGTCGCCGTCGACCCTGATGTGCGCGGCCGCGCCGAGCAGCACCGCTTCGATCAGGTTGTGATTGAGGTAGACGTGCAGGCCGGGCTGGTGGAAGGTGTACAGCGCCGCGCCCGCGGAGCCGCCGCGGATGAACCAGGTTTCGAGGTCCTTGAGCGGGGCGTTGTTGAACTTGCCTTCCTCCCAGACGTAGTCGCCGTGGCCGCCGATCAGGTGCGGGCGGGTGTCGCGGTTGGCCTGCGAGTGCACCAGCAGCAGCGTCTCGCCGACCTTGCTGGTCATGGCGTTGTCGCCCGCCAGCGCGCCGACGGCGCCGTTGAAGACGATGTGCGAGGGCACCAGCCCCTTCATCGCGGCCAGCGTGTCGGGCAGCGACTCGGCGTGCGAGCCGTAGGACTTGAAGTTGCCGTCCGCATCGCGCGGGATGTAGAACTCCGTCTCGCCGATGTAGTAGGCGCGGTCGTAGCGCAGCGGCTTGCCGCCGCCGTCCTTCAGGCCGTCGCGCGGCAGCACCATGATCGTGCCGTGCATGCCGGCCACCACGTGCCATGGCGTCATCGGGCCGCCCGGAGCGCAGTGGTAGACGAAGGTGCCCGGGCGCGTGGCCTTCCAGCGCAGGGTGACTTCCTCGCCCGGCTGGATGACCGTGAGGTCGCCGCCGCCGAGCGCGCCGGTCGCGGCATGGAAGTCGATGTTGTGCGGCATCGCGTTTTCGGCGAGGTTGACCAGGGTCACTTCGACGTAGTCGCCCTCGTGCACCACCATCAGCGGGCCGGGGATCGAGCCGCCGAAGGTCATCGCGTGCATCTTCGTGCCTTCGCCGTCGATGACGATCTCCTTCTCGACGATCGGCAGGGTGAACTGCACCACCTTCGGCCCGCCCTTGGCGACCTGGTCGTGGTCGTGGACGAACGGCGGCCGCTTGAGCTGGACCTGCTGGCGGGGCAGGGCGGCCAGGTCCGAGGCCTGGTCGAGGGTCTTGTTGACGAGTTCGAGCGCGTCGACGGCGTGCGCGGGCGAGGGTGCGCCGGCGGCGGCCGCGAGCGCGAGGGCCGATGCCAGTACGCTTGTCTGCAGCAGTTTCATGGGAGGCTCCTGATGTGCTCCGTGGTGTCTGGAGCCATCGTGGAACCGGGGCCATGGGCGACCATTGATCGAGATCAATGGCGGCGTCCGGATGCGGCCTTCCGAGGGGGAGAGTGCGGCGCGCTTGACATGGATCAAGCGCGCTCAGCCGCAGGGCTTGTCCTTGGCGAACGGGTTGAGGCGGCGCACCCAGCTGTCGCCGCAGTCGATGTCGACCGGCGCCTGCGCCGCGGCCCGGGCGGCAGCCTGCTGCTCGGCCTCGTCGTGGCGCGCCTGCTCCGCGGCGGCCAGCGCCTCGCGGATCTTCGGCAGCGCCGCCAGCGCCGCGCGTTCGCCCTCGAGGATGGCGGCGTTGCGCTGTTCGAAGCTGACCGGGCCGATCTCGTTGACCTGCGGCTGGATCACCACGTCGGCGCGCGCCAGCTCCTGCCGGCCGAGGGTCTGGCCCATGATCGTGATCGACTGGTTGACGATGCCGGCCATGCCGGTGGGCGTGCGGCCGCCGGCCTTGCTGGAGATGTCGATGGCGATGACGAGGTCGGCGCCCAGCTGGCGCGCGGCGTCCACCGGCACCGGGCTGACCACGCCACCGTCGACGTAGCTGCGCTCGCCGATGCGCACGGGTTCGAACACGCCCGGCACGCTGCTGGACGCACGCACCGCCTGGCCGGTGTTGCCGCGCACGAACACCACGCGATCGCCGGTGTCCAGTCGGGTGGCGACCGCGGCGAAGGGCTTCTTCATGCGCTCGATCGGCTGCCGGCCCACTTCGGCGTTGACGTAGTCCTGCAGCGCCTGGCCCTGCACCAGTCCGCCGGAGAACAGGCGTACGTCGCGCAGGCTGGATTCGTCCAGCGCCATCGCGCGCTCCTGCATGCGGAACGGGTCCATGCCGCTGGCGTAGAGCGCGCCGACCACGCTGCCGGCGCTGGTGCCGGCGACGACGTCGGCGCGGATGCCGTTGGCTTCGAGCATCTTGATCG
>JAFAEU010000463.1 GCA_023423855.1 Pseudomonadota bacterium
GGGTAGGGCGGGGCAAGACCTTCCTGGTCGACCTGTTCTACGACGGGCTGCCGCTGCGCGAGATCCGCGGCGACGCCCTGTCCGGCGCGGCGCGCCCGCGGCGCGCGGGCGAGGGCGAGGGCGGCGACGGCAAGCGCCGCACCCACTTCCACCGCTTCATGCGCAGCGTGCACGAGCAGCTGCGCGCGCACGGCGGCGAACGCGACCCGCTGGCGCGCATCGTGCGCGAGTGGCGCACGACGCTGAAGCTGCGCGTGCTGGTGCTCGACGAGTTCTTCGTCAGCGACATCGGCGACGCGATGCTGCTCGCGCGCCTGCTCGAACGCATGTTCGCCGAAGGCATCGTGCTGGTGACCACCTCCAACGTCGATCCGCCCGAGCTGTACAAGGACGGCCTGCAGCGCGCGCGCTTCCTGCCGGCGATCGACCTGATCCGGCGACACTGCGAAATCGTGCATCTCGACAGCGACACCGACTACCGCCTGCGCGCGCTGACCCGCTCGCCGGTGTACCGCGCGCCGCTCGACGACGGCTCCGAGGACTGGCTGGGCACGCGCTGGCGCGAGCTCGGCGGCGACGACGCCCACCGCGACGCCGGCATCGAGATCGACGGCCGCCGCATCGCCGTGCGCGCGCGCTGCAAGGACATGGCCTGGTTCGACTTCGACGCACTGTGCGAAGGCCCGCGCGGCGCCACCGACTACATCGAGATCGCGCGCGAGTTCCACACCGTGCTGCTCGGCGGCATCCCGGTGTTCGACGACACCCGCAACGACGCCGCGCGCCGCTTCGTCACCCTGGTCGACGAACTCTACGACCGCCACGTCAACCTGGTCTGCACCGCGGCCGCGCCGCCGCCGCTGCTCTACACGGGCGAACGCATCGCCGGCGCGTTCGAGCGCACGGCGTCGCGGCTGATCGAGATGCAGAGCGCGGAATACCTGGCGACGGAGCATCGGGCCGGGTAGGGCGGGCACGCGCGCGACCCGCCGCCCCGCAACGACGGCGATCGCGCCCGACCGCAACAGCGCGCGACCCGCGCACGCGGATCGCGGCGGGCCGGCCCGTCGATGATGGCCCGACTCGCCAGAGGGAGGCCCCCATGTCCGCATTGCGCAAGCGGCTGCTCGCACGCAAACCGTTCGAGGAGGTGCGCGCCGACATCGAACGGCACGGCCTGCACCGCCGGCTCGGGCCGTGGCACCTGGTGATGCTGGGCATTGGCTGCATCGTGGGTGCCGGCGTCTTCATCATGACCGGGACCGCGGCGGCCAACTACGCCGGCCCGGGGGTGGTGCTGTCGTTCGCGTTCGCGGGGCTGGCCTGCGCGTTCACCGGCCTGTGCTATGCGGAACTTGCCTCGACGCTGCCGGTGTCCGGGTCTTCGTACACCTACGCCTACGCCACGCTCGGCGAGGGCGCCGCGTGGGGCCTGGGCTGGCTGCTGATGCTCGAGTACGGCCTGGCCGGCGCCGCCCTCGCCGCCGGCGTATCCGGCTACCTGTCGAGCCTGCTGGCCGACTTCAACCTCGTGGTCCCGCCGATGCTCAACACGCCCTTCGTGCAGGGCGTGCCGACCGCGGAGGGGCTCGTATTCCGGATCGGCAACGGCGTGAACCTGCTCGCCGCGTCCTTCCTGCTGGCATTCGCCTGGATCCTGATCCGCGGCGTCAGCCAGTCGGCGACGGTCAATGTGCTGATGGTGGTGCTGAAGGTGTCGGTGCTACTGCTGTTCGTGATCGTCGGCGCGCAGTTCGTCGACACCGGCAACTGGTCTCCGCTGGTGCCGCCGAACGAGGGCGGGTTCCGCTACGGCATGGAGGGGGTGCTGCGCGCGGCGTCGGTCCTGTTCTTCGCGTACCTGGGCTTCGAGACCGTGTCCACCGCGGCGCTGGAGGCGCGCGATCCGCAGCGCCACATGCCGATCGGCATCCTCGGTTCGCTGGCGGTCTGCACCGCGCTGTACATCGCGGTGGCCCTGGTGCTGACCGGCCTGGTGCCCTACCGGCTGCTGGGCGTGCCCGATCCGATCGCGCTCGCGATCGACCACATCGGCATGCCGGGCCTGGCCCTGGTGATCAAGTTCGGCGCCGTCATCGGCCTGTGTTCGGTGCTGATGGTGAACACCTACGGCCATTCGCGGATCTGCTTCGCGATGTCGCGCGACGGCCTGCTGCCGCCGCTGTTCGCCCAGGTGCACGAGCGTTTCCGCACGCCGCACAAGGGCACGCTGGCCGTGGCCGGCATCTCCGCCGTCGCCGCGATGCTGCTGCCGATCTCGATCCTGGGCGACCTGGTCAGCCTCGGCGTGGCGTTCGCGTTCTCGATCGTCGCGATCAGCGTGATGTGGCTGCGCACCCGACACCCGGACCTGCCGCGCCCCTTCCGGGTGCCCCTCGGCGGCGTGCGCGTGCGCGGCGTCTGGCTCGGCACGGTGCCGGTCTGCGCGCTGCTGCTGTGCATGTGCATGGCCGGACCGGTGCTGTACGACATCGCCGCCAAGGCCATCCGCGGCGACGCGATCCCCGCGGTGATCCTCGCGCTCTACCTCGTCGTCGGCGTCTGGGTCTACGCGCGCTACGGCTTCAGGCACTCGCGCGTCGGCAGCCGCATGGCCGGCGCTCAGCGCGAGACGTAGACGCTCGGCGGCTCGCCGAAGGCGCGATGGAACATCGCGCTGAACGCGCTCGGGCTCTCGTAGCCCACGTCGAAGGCGACCGAGGTGATCGAACGGCCGGCGGCGAGCAGCGACACCGCCTGCATCAGCCGCACCTGCTGGCGCCACAGGGCGAAGCCCATGCCCAGCTCCTGCCGGAACGCGCGGGTGAAGGTGCGCCGGCTCATGCCGATCTGCGCCGACCACGCGTCGATGTCGCGCTGATCGGCCGGGGCGGCGATGATCGCCTGGCACACGCGTGCCAGCCGCGGATCGGCCGGCATCGACACGTGGTAGGGCGCGTTGGGCATGCGCCGGATCTCGTCGAGCAGCAGCCAGACGATCTTGCCCTCGCGACCCTCCAGGTCGTACTCGGCCGGGAACTTCACCACCTCCAGGATCAGTGCCTTGAGGAAGTCGGAGACCTCCAGCACGCGGCAGCTGCCCGGGTCGGTCTCGTGCACCGGATCGATGTACAGCGTGCGCAGCGACACCGGGCCGCGGCACGACACCTCGTGCATCATCCCCGCCGGCAGCCACACCGCGCGCTGCGGCGGAACCACGAAGCTGGTGGCCGGCGTGACCACGGACATCACGCCCGCCGAGGCATAGAGGAACTGCGCGCGTTCGTGGCAGTGCTTCGGATCGACGAAGCCGGCCGGATACTCGTCCTCGAGCCCGATCATCGGCCGGGCGATCAGCGGATAGTCCTGGCTGTGCTTCATGCGCTGGCGAAGCGGTCGTGCTGCATCGCCCGATCACACCGCAAACGCGCGGCGCGCGCAACAGCGCGTTCCCGCGTGCGCGCGCTTCTGGCCCGACCGCGCGCATCACCGGCCTGTCCCGGCCAGTCGCCCCCGCGCCGCGGACGCTAAGGTGTCCGCCACCAAGGGAGAACGCATGGCCGACAGCAGCCCGCGACGCGGTGCCGGAGACCGGGACGACGTCGATCCGCAGATCCGCATCTTCCTGCAGCGCATGAACGCCGGCTACGCGGCCTTTCCCGGCTTCGCCGCGGCGCCGCTGCCCGAGGCGCGGCGCATCGCCGAGCAGGTGCGCGCGCAGTGGGTCCGCGGCGGGCCGGACATGGCCGTCACGGAAGACCTGCGCGCGGGCCGGCTGCAGACCCGGATCCGCATCCTGCGCCCGCGGGCCGGCGGCGACGCCCTGCCCGCGCTGGTCTACCTGCACGGCGGCGGCTGGACGCTGTTCA
>JAFAEU010000427.1 GCA_023423855.1 Pseudomonadota bacterium
TCCTCGCTGCCGAGGTCGTACTGGCGCATGAAGGCCTCGATCGCGCCCTGGTCCTGCGTGCGCGCGCGGACCCGGCGCACCAGGTCGGTGGCGGTGGCGTGGATCGCGGCGCGGTCGGCCTCGCCCCAGCCGGGGGCGGGCTGGCGGGCCACGGCCAGCAGGTCGCGCACGTGCGCGGACTCGTCGAGGGTCCAGGCCGCGGTGATCGCGGCGCGGCGCGGGTCGGGCGCCGGCGGGAGTTCCGGGGAGAGCAGGGGCGTCATGGGCTGGCCGCAGGATACGCCCCGGAACGCGCGGGACTGCGCGAGGGGCGGAGTCGGTCATTCTTGCCCGCGCGGCGGTGGCGGGATTGCACGATTCCCGCGGGCTGGCCGGCGGCCGCGGCACAAGCCGTGCAGGCCCGGGGCATTACGGATCCGGCCCGACAAACACGCCGGATCCGCAGGTCGGGGCTACGCCCCCGACGCCGTCAACATCCAGCGTCGGGGGCGCAGCCCCGACCTACCATTGGCGGGCCGGATCAATGACCGGCGCGCAGACGCCGGTATTCGCCCGGGGTCATCCCCACCAGCGCCACGAACCGGCGCGTGAACGCGCTCTGGTCGCTGAAGCCGCAGGCCTGGGCGATGCCGGCGATGCTGCCCGGCCCCTGCAGGCGGTGCATCGCGGCCTGGATCCGGATCCGGGTCAGCAGCTGCAGCGGCGAGAGCTGGAACACCTTGTGGAAGGTGCGCTCGAGCTTGGACTCGGAGAAGCCGGTGATCGCGCGCAGGTCCTGGATGCGCACGTTGCCGGCGTAGTGCCGGTTCATGTGCACCAGCGCCTCGCGCAGCGAACCGTAGTCGGCCTGCAGTCCCTCGCGGCCGGCGAGGTCGCGGGAGATGCCGACCAGCCCCGCCACCTGGCCGTCGACCCGCAGCGGCCGCTTGCAGGTCAGGCACCAGCCCGGCTCCTGGTCGGAGAACAGGTGCAGCTCCAGCAGGTTGTCGATCACCGCGCCGGCCAGCACCTGCTGGTCCTGCAGCCCGTAGTTGGCGGCCAGGCCGCCGGGGTACACGTCGCTGGCGCGCTTGCCGATGATGTCGCGCCGCGAGCGCAGGCCGAGCCGGCGCAGCATGGTGGCGTTGACGTGGGTGTAGCGCCCCTCGCGGTCCTTGATGAAGAACAGCACCTCCGGGATCGCGTCGAACAGGGCCTCGACCTCGGTGGCGTCCAGGGCGGGAAGGGCTGGCTTCAACGTGGCGTCCGTCCAGGCAAGGGGAGCCGCGATGCCGTCGCGGCGGAGGGAGGCGCGCCGTCGGGCATGGCCGGATCGGACCCGCGGCGCCGGGCCGGACGCGCGGTCCGCCGCGACGGCGGACCCGTGCGCAGGCCACGGAACGAAGTCCGGATTCTATCCAGCGAACCGCATGGCGCGGCCCTTCGCGGCGGGTCGGCGGCCGTGAAGGCCGGGTCTCGGCTTGCCCCTAAACCCCCGCGGCCGCTACCATTTGGGAGTTTTCGCGTGCCCGCGGGGCGGGTTCGCGCCGTTCCGACGCGGTAGCGTGGCAGTCCCTTCCGGTTGCGAAGGTCCCGCCACGGCGGGTTCGTTCACAGTTTGCTGGCGGCCGGCGGGCCGCGACCGATGACATTGGGGTCTAGGCAATGATGCAGGCGCGTTTTTCGCGGTGGGGTCTGGCAGTTCTGGCGTCGTTGCCGTTCGCGGCGCTGGCCGCGGACCCGAAGCCCTGGCAACTGAACATGGGGCGGGGCGTCACCGCGTCCTCGCAGCACGCCTACGACGCGCACATGCTGGCGCTGTGGATCTGCGTCGGCATCGGCGCGGTGGTGTTCGCGGCGATGGGCTACGCCATGTTCAAGTTCCGCCACTCCAAGGGCGCCGTGCCGGACACCAGCTTCACCCACAGCACCCGGCTGGAGATCGTCTGGACCGTGGTCCCGATCATCCTGCTGGTGGTGATGGCGGTGCCGGCGACGGCGAAGCTGATTGCGATGTATGACACCCGCGAGTCGGAGATGACCATCAAGGTCACCGGCGTGCAGTGGCTG
Organism: Pseudomonadota bacterium; assembly: GCA_023423855.1. GTDB lineage: Bacteria > Pseudomonadota > Gammaproteobacteria > Xanthomonadales > Xanthomonadaceae > Luteimonas. Next base: position 2,050 of record JAFAEU010000427.1, read on the forward strand.
TGGAAGTACGAATACCTCGGCGAGGGAGTGGAGATCACCAGCCGCCTCGACCGCGAGAGCGACCGCCTGCGCCAGAACAAGGCGACCACCCGCGCCGAACTCGACGCGCACCCGGCCTACCTGCTGGACGTCGACAACCCGCTGGTGGTGCCGACCGACACCAAGATCCGCTTCGTGATCACCGCCGACGACGTGATCCATTCGTGGTGGGTGCCGGCGCTGGGCTGGAAGCAGGACGCGATCCCCGGGATCATCAACGAGGCCTGGACCGAGATCCTCGAGCCGGGCGTCTATCGTGGCCAGTGCGCGGAACTGTGCGGCAAGGACCACGGCTTCATGCCGATCGTGGTGCGCGCGGTGCCGAAGGCCGAGTTCGAGCAGTGGCTGGCCTCGAGCAAGGCCGCCGGCCAGACCACCGACGAGCCGTCGCAGGTGCCCGAGGGCGGCACCGGCAACGCGCCGCGCTCGGTCGACCCCGACATGATCGAAGACGTGCAGCAGGGCGAGGAGCCCGCCGCCCCGCAGGCGCCCGAAGAGGCCGCCGCCCCCGCCGACGCGCCCAGCGCCGACTGACCGAATTCGAGAAGGCAGACCGCCCCATGTCCACGCATACCGCCACCGCAGACCACCACCACGACGACCACGGCCACAAGCAGTCGTTCGTCGATCGCTGGCTGTTCTCCACGAACCACAAGGACATCGGCACGCTGTACCTGCTGTTCTCGTTCGTGATGTTCATCATCGGCGCGGCGATGAGCGTGGTCATCCGCACCGAGCTGGCGGTCCCGGGCCTGCAACACGTGAGCCCCGAGTTCTTCAACCAGATGACCAGCATGCACGCGCTGGTGATGATCTTCGGCGGCGTGATGCCGGCCTTCGTCGGCCTGGCCAACTGGATGATCCCGCTGCAGATCGGCGCG
>JAFAEU010000021.1 GCA_023423855.1 Pseudomonadota bacterium
CCTGCGGCACGACGCGGAAGTGGCGCAGGTGGCGCGGCTGCGCGCGGCGCGCGGGGCGCACGTCGAGCGATCCGCCCAGCACCGTCGCCAGCTTGCGTTCGATCGCGGCGATGTCGGGCGCCTGGCGCAGGTCGGCCGAGAGCACCTGGAAGGTATCGAAGATGGTGTGGCCCGGGCCATCCAGCGCGCGCGCCTGCTGGATCGCGAGCCCAAGCCGGTCGAGGCTGATGACAATCGCCGCGAACAGGCCATCGCGGTCGGGCGCATGCACGAAGACCTCCATCGCATCGCCGGCGCCGGCCACGCGGCGCACGCGCACCACGGTGGCGCCGGGCGCCGCACCGCGCAGCGCCAGCACCTGCCACACCAACTGGTCGGGACGCGCGCGCAGGAAGTTGGCCTCGGGCATGCGCGCGAACAGCGCGTCGAGGCCGTCCACGCCCTCGGCGACCAGCAGGCCGGTGGCCTTGTCGCGGGTCTCGGCGATGCGGTCGGCGGCGCCGATGCGGTGCTCCAGCCCGCGCCGCAGCGCGTAGCGCGTCGCCGTGCGCAGGTCGGCCAGCAGCCGGTCCTTCCACGCGTTCCACAGCTGCGGCGAGGTGCCGGCGATGTCGGCGCAGGTCAGCAGGTAGAGGTAGTCGAGGCGCTCGCGGTCGGCTACCTCGACCGCGAAACGGTGGATCACCGCCGGGTCGGAAATATCCTGCTTCTGCGCGGTGGTCGACATCAGCAGGTGCTTGAGCACCAGCCATTCGACCAGCGCGGTGTCGCGCTCGGCGAAGCCCATCGCCTCGCAGAACGCGCGCGCGTCGACCGCGCCGAGTTCGGAATGGTCGCCGCCGCGGCCCTTGGCGATGTCGTGGAACAGGCCGGCGACCAGCAGCAGCTCCGGCTTGCGCAGGAACGGCCACACCTCGTGCGCCATCGAGAAGCGTTCGTCGGGGATGCCGGTCGAGAACGAGGCCAGGTTGCGCAGCACCGCCAGCGTGTGCTGGTCGACGGTGTAGACGTGGAACAGGTCGAACTGCATCCGCCCGGACACCTGCGCGAACGCGGGGATCCAGCGCCCGAGCACGCCCAGCCGCGCCATGCGCTCGAGCGTGCGCACCGGGCCCGGCCCGCGCAGCAGGTCGACGAAGGCATCGCGCAGGGCCGGCGACGCACTGTCGTACGCCGGCAGCGCGTGCAGCGATTCAGCCAGCGCGCGCGCGGTCCTGGAGTGCAGGCCCTTGGCCTCGGGATGGTCGGCCCACAGCGCGAACAGCGCCAGCACGCGTTCCATGTCGCCGCCGGGCCAGAACTCGTCGCGGGCGACGAGGTAGCCGCGCTTCATCGCGAACTCGGCGTCGAGCGGCGTCGCCTCCACGTCGCCCTCGATCTGCTCCTCGAAGCGCTGCAGCAGGCGCTCGCCGATGCGCAGCACGATCGCGGCGCTGCGGTAGAAGCCCTGCATCATCCGCTCGACGGCGGCGTTGTCGGCGTCGGGGATGCGCTGCAGGCGCGCGGCCAGCGTCTTCTGGTAGTCGAAGCGCAGGCGCTCCTCGCGCTTGCCGGCGACCAGGTGCAGGCCGTAGCGCAGGCGCGAGAGCACGCGCCATTCGCGCTCGAGCGCGGCGTACTCGTCGACGCCGAGGTGGCCGAGCGGGATCAGCGATTCGATGTCGCGGGTGCCGAACACGCGCCGCGCCATCCAGCGCAGGGTGTGGATGTCGCGCAGGCCGCCGGGGCCTTCCTTGATGTTGGGCTCGAGGTTGTCGGCGGTGTCGCCGAAGCGCGCATGGCGCTGGCGCAGTTCCTCGCGCTTGGCGTTGAAGAACGCACGCGCCGGCCAGACCCTGTCGACCGCCACCGCCTCGGCCAGCTCCGCCGCCATCTCGGGCGAGGCGACCAGCGGTCGCGCCTCGATCAGCGAGGTCATCACCGTGAGGTCGTCCGCTGCCGCTTGGGTGCACTCGTCGAGCGTGCGCACCGCGTGGCCGACCGGCAGCCCGGCATCCCACAGCAGCGCGAACAGGCGCGAGAGCGCGGCGGTGTCGGCTTCGCGCGCGGCCTCGCCCACCACCACCAGCAGGTCGACGTCCGAGCGCGGGAACAATTCGCCGCGGCCGTAGCCACCGATCGCGAACAGGGTCAGGTCGGCGTCGGCCGGGATCGAGCGCGACCACGCCTGCCGCACCAGCGCGTCGACCGCGATCACGCGCGCCATCAGCAGGCGCTCGATGTCGCCGTCGGCGTCGAAGCGCTGGGCGAAGCTCGCGTCCTGGCCGCGCAGGGTCTCGGCGGCGGTGGCCGCCCAGGCGGCGTCCTCGCCGGCACCGTCGGGGAGTGCGTCGTCGCCGACGGCCGCCATCGTCAGAGGTCGTTGTCGTCGCCGGGCAACCGGGTCAGGATCTCGACCCCGTCATCCGTCACCACGACGGTGTGCTCCCACTGCGCCGACAGCTTGCGGTCCTTGGTGACCACGGTCCAGCCGTCCGGCAGCAGCCTGGTGAAGCGCGTGCCCTCGTTGATCATCGGCTCGATCGTGAAGGTCATGCCGGGCTTGAACACCAGCCCCTCGCCGGGCCGCCCGTAGTGCAGCACCTGCGGGTCCTCGTGGTAGACCCTGCCGATGCCGTGGCCGCAGTACTCGCGCACCACGCTGAAGCGCTCGCCTTCGGCGTACTGCTGGATCGCGTGGCCGACGTCGCCCAGGGTCGCGCCCGGCCGCACCGTGCGGATGCCGCGGAACAGTGCCTCGCGGGTGACCTCGACCAGCCGTTTCGCCATCACCGACGGCGTGCCGACGTAGTACATGCGGCTGGTGTCGCCGTGCCAGCCGTCCTTGATGACGGTGACGTCGATGTTGATGATGTCGCCGTCCTTCAACACCTTCGCATCGTTCGGGATGCCGTGGCAGATGACGTTGTTGGCCGAGATGCAGGTGGTCTTGGGATAGCCCTTGTAGCCGAGGTTGGCCGGGGTCGCCTTCTGCACGTTGACGATGTGGTCGTGGCAGATGCGGTCGAGCTCCTCGGTGCTGACGCCGGGCTTCACGTGCCCGGCCACGACCTGCAGCACCTCGGCCGCCAGGCGGCCGGCCACGCGCATCTTCTCGATCTCGTCGGGGGTTTTCAGGGAAATGGACATAAGCGGCCATTATCCCCGATTCGCGCGGCTTCCTGAACGCGGGGTCCGGGCATGCCCCCTGCCGCAAAGGGCTTGCGCTTAACAAAATGACGGCACGCGTCACACTCCCGACACAACATACGACTGCGTATGTCACTGTTTGCGCGCGCGACAGAGTGCCTCACGACGGAGTTCACGTTTCCGGCCGTCCTTGCGCCCCGGACTTCGCCCCGAACCCGCTTGGACAAGCCATTTTCTGAGTTGGCACGGGGATTGCTTATTTTGTCCCGGTCCGGCACTTGCGCCGGTCCCACGCCCCAGAGGCGCGCTGCGCCGGAGACCACCGAAATGAACACCCTGAAATCCACCCTTCTCGCGATCGCGGTGGCCGCCGGCACGATCGGCAGCGCCCACGCCGACACCGACACTGCCGACTTCCAGGTCCGGATCCGCATCATCGAATCCTGCACCATCTCGGCCAGCGACATCGACTTCGACGAAGTCACCCGCGGCACGGCCGCCACCGCGTCCGGCACGCTGACCGTCAACTGCTCGGCGGGCACGCCCTACGACATCACCCTGGAC
>JAFAEU010000030.1 GCA_023423855.1 Pseudomonadota bacterium
ACCAGCACCAGCTTCGCCAGCACCACGCCCATCAGCACCGCGCCGGCCCGCCACAGCGTGCGCTGGCCACGGCGCGAGCCCGCGATCCAGCCGATCACGCCGAGCAGGCTCCAGACCACGGTCAGGCTGGTCTGCGCGAGGCTGCTCTCGACCAGGCGCGCGTCCCAGGCGATGCCGCCCCACTGGTGCACGGCGCGCAGCGTGATCGCGGTGACCAGCGCGAAACCGGCGGCCGACAGCAGCGTCACCCGCATCGAGGCCAGCGAGCCCGGCGCCTCGTCCGACCACAGCCAGCGCGCCAGCAGCACCAGCACGCCCACCTGCACCAGCTCCAGCGGATTGAGCAGCGGCAGCCACGGCAGCGGCGCGGCATCGCCGGGCGCCAGCTGCGTCGACCACCACCACAGCGCGAGCAGCATCGACACCGCGACCTGCAGCGGCAGGCGCAGGTCGTCGAAACGCTCGCCGCGCGGCACGCGCAGCAGCGGCCAGCGCGCCATCGACACCAGCATCAGCGCGATCCACGGCAGCGCCAGCGCCGCCAGGGTCCAGCCATGGTCGAGCGCGACATGCTCCGTCAGCCAGCCCGAGAACAGCGCCAGCACCGACGGCCACACCAGCCACCACGCGAACTGCGCCCAGTCGCCGATGCGGTCGTCGTCGCTGCGCAGGCACAGCAGGCTGCGCACGCCGAGCAGCGCATACGCCAGCCACGCCCAGATGCCGGCGCCATCGAACGGATGCCCGTGCACCGCGGTCTGCAGCAGCGCGAACGGGATCGCCGCGACCAGCGCGACCAGCGTCGTCGCCGCCAGCGCGCGCGCCGGGCGCAGGCGATGCACTTCCGCCGCCAGCCAGCCGGTCGCCGCAGTCGCCGCCAGCATCGCGTCGACCTGCGCATCGCCGTCGACGAAGCCGACGATTTCGTGGAACAGGTTGCCGGCCCACCAGGCCAGACCCCACAGGTAGTACATCAGCGCGATGCGCGGCTCGTCGTCGTCGCGATACGACCATGCGCTGGCGAAGCCGGCGAGCGCGATCAGCAGCGCGCCCATGAACGCGGGATTCGCGATCGCCTGCACATCCGGCGCCGGCAGCGTCGACATGCCCAGCGAATACGCCACCGCCGCCGCCAGTTGCAGGCCGAGGCCGGTCCACTGCGGCAGCACGCGGCGCTGCTTCAGGCCCAGCCACACCAGCGCCGCGCCCTCGAGCGCGAACACGCAGGCGGTCGCGCGCGCCGACAGCGCCAACGGCACCGACAGCGTCGCGAAGCCCACTGCGAGCAGCGCGTGCGCCTGCGCCAGCACGTCATAGCCTTCGCGCCGCCGCAGCGCCCACGCCAGCGCCGCGTACACCGCGGCCAGCGCCAGCGCACAGAACGCCAGCGGCATGCGCTCGCCATCGAGCAGCGCCGCCTGCAGCGAGAACGCGATCAGCGGCGTCCCGAACAGCAGGCAGCCGTCGACCAGGTCGCGGCGGCTTGCCGGGCGCCTGCGCGCATACAGGATCGGCAGCAGCAGGTAGAAGACTAATAACAGCACCAGGAACGGCTGCGTGCTCGCCTGCTTGTCCGGCGAGTACGCCAGCACGCCCCAGACGATGCCGATGCCCCAGGTGAAGACGAAGCCCAGCAGGTTCAGCACCCGCCACGACTTTACCCAGGCGATGGCGAAGATCGCCGCATTGAGCACCGCGTAGTACGAGAACAGCGCGACGTGGCTGCCGCTGCCGGTCGACAGCCAGATCGGCGCGAGGAACCCGGCGAGGATGCCGAGCACCGCCAGCGTGCGCGAATCCTGCAGCACCGCAAGCACGCCGAGCCCGGCGACCAGGGCGATGCTCAGCCCGAATGCAGCGCCCGCCGGGAGCAGCCCGTAGAGCTTGAACGCCGCGAACACCACCAGCAGCAGCACGCCGATCGCACCGCCCTGCAGCGCCAGCGCGAACGCCGGCCTGCCGATGCGCTGGCGCCAGCCGAACACCAGCCCCGCCAGCGCCGCGGCGGCCACGCCGGCCAGGCGCAGTTCCATCGGCAGGTGGAACCAGCCCTGGTCGTTGCCGTACTTGAGCAGCGCCGCCACGCCCGCCAGCAGCACCAGCATGCCGACCTTCACCGGCACGTTGCCGACGGTGAACCAGCGCTTCACCGCACGCAGCGCGACGTCGACGAAATTCGGCGGCGGTGGCGCCGCCGGACGACGCGGCGGAGGCGGTGGAACCGCATCGGGCGCCACGTCCGCGCGCGGTGGCAGCGGCGGCGGAGTCTGTACCGCAGGGCCGGCAGCCGGCGCGGGCGTCCGCGACGCGACCGTCGGCGGCGGGGACGTCGTCAGCTCGGCCAGGGTGGGCTCGGGCGGGACCACCGCGCGCGGCGGAGCGGCCACATCAGGTGCCTCGCGCTGCGCAGGCGCCGCCGCGCGCGAAGGCGCTTCGGCATCGGCCCGCAGGCGCACGACCGCATCTTCCAGGTCCGCGACGCGGCGCTTCAACCCGCCGATCGACACCAGTGCCACGATCAACAGCACCGGCACCGCGAGCACCACCAGCACCAGCAGGGTCAGGAGACCTTCCATTCCGCCATCCCGTCGGGCGCCGCTCCGGGCGCATTGCCGGCCACCTTAGCGGGCCGGACCGCGAAAACAAGAAGCCCCGCGCAAGCGGGGCTCCGGGTATCGCCTCGGGCTACCGCCGGCTCACTTGCCGGCAACCACGCGCACCATTTCCAGGCACTTGTTGGAATAGCCCCACTCGTTGTCGTACCAGCTGACGATCTTGACGAAGGTCGGGTCGAGCGCGATGCCGGCGTCGGCGTCGAAGATCGAAGTGCGCGCATCGCCGCGGAAATCGGTGGCGACCACCTTGTCCTCGGTGTAGCCGAGGATGCCCTTGAGCGCGCCTTCGCTCTGCGCCTTCATCTCGGCCTTGATCTCGTCGTAGCTGGCCGGGTTCTCGAGTTCCGCGGTCAGGTCGACCACCGACACGTCGCTGGTCGGGATGCGGAAGCTCATGCCGGTCAGCTTCTTGTTGAGCTCCGGGATCACCACGCCGACCGCCTTGGCCGCGCCGGTGGACGAGGGAATGATGTTCTCCAGGATGCCGCGGCCACCGCGCCAGTCCTTGTTGCTCGGGCCGTCGACCGTCTTTTGCGTCGCCGTGGCCGCGTGCACCGTGGTCATCAGGCCGCGCTTGATGCCCCACTTGTCGTTGAGCACCTTGGCGATCGGCGCCAGGCAGTTGGTGGTGCACGAGGCGTTGGAGATGATCGCCTCACCCTTGTAGGTCTTGTCGTTGACGCCGAACACGAACATCGGCGTATCGTCCTTCGACGGCGCCGACAGGATCACCTTTTTCGCGCCCGCGTCGAGGTGCTTCTGCGCGGTGGCCTTGTCGAGGAACAGGCCGGTCGATTCGATCACCACCTCGGCGCCCACCTCGTCCCACTTCAGGTTGGCCGGATCGCGCTCCTGGGTCAGGCGGATGCGCTTGCCGTTGACCACCAGCGTGCCGCCATCAATCGACACCTCGCCCTTGAAGCGGCCGTGCACCGAGTCGTAGCGCAGCATGTAGGCCAGGTAATCGGGTTCGAGCAGGTCGTTGATGCCGACGATCTCGATGTCGTCGCCGAAGTTCTGGACTGCCGAACGCAACACGTTGCGGCCGATGCGGCCGAAACCGTTGATGCCTACCTTGATCGCCATGGTGCGCGGACTCCCGGACAGGGTGGAAAAGGAAGTCGATTCTAGCAGGCCGCCGTCGCGGAACGCGCCGCGATTTCCCGGCCCGCGGTGGTTGCGACTGCAATGATCCTGATCAAGGTGGTCGCCGCGGCGCCAGGACCAGACTGTCGCCGACCCCACACGGAGCAACCCCCATGAAGCGCACCACCACGTGGCTGCTGGCGGCGACCCTCGCCGCAGCCGCCCTGCCCGCCGCCGCACAGTCCAGGGGCGACTGGACCCTCGGCCTCGGCGTCCACAACGTCGCCCCCAAGTCCGACAACGGCAGCCTCGACGCCACCGCCCTCGGCCTCGGCCCGCTACCGCCCACCGAGGTCGGCAGCAGCGTCCGCCCCACGATCACCTTCGAATACTTCCTGCGCGACAACCTCGGCATCGAGGTGCTGGCCGCGTTGCCGTTCCAGCACGACATCGACATCCGCGGCGTCGGCAAGGTCGGCAGCACCAGGCACCTGCCGCCGGTCATCTCGCTGCAGTACCACTTCGCCAACCGCAGCAAGGCCACGCCCTTCGTCGGCCTCGGCCTGAACTACACCACCTTCTTCAGCGAAGACACCACCGGTGCCCTCGCCGGCACCGACCTCGAGCTCGGCGACTCCTGGGGCCTGGCCGCGCATGCCGGCATCGACTTCGCCGTCGGCGAACGCAGCGCGATCCGCATCGACGCCCGCTGGGCCGACATCGACAGCGACGTCAAGGTCAACGGCACCAAGGTCGGCACCGCAAACATCGACCCGCTGGTGTACGGCGTGGCCTGGGTGGTGAAGTTCTGATCCGACCGCGAGCGCATCCCTGGCCTGGATGTTGACGTCATCCCGCGAAGGCGGGGACCCAGCGTCGTTGCCCTGGAAATCAGCAAACAAGACGCTGGATCCCCGCCTTCGCGGGAATGACGGAATGTACGCGTTTGCGCCAGAAACGCTCTAAAGTGCGGCCATGCCCCGCATCCTCGCCATCCTCCTCCTTTCCTGCACCGCTTTGTCATGCTCCGGCATCGCGCAGGCCTGGGGCCCCCTCGGCCACCGCCTTGTCGCCCGCCTCGCCGAACCCCGGCTCACGCCGCAGGCGCGCGCCGAAATCGACCGCCTGCTGGCAACCGAACAGACGTCATCGCTCGCCGACATCGCCAACTGGGCCGACGACCTGCGCGCAAACGACCCCGGCCTTGGCAGGCGCTCGGCCAAGTGGCACTTCATCAACATCGGTGAACACGACTGCGCCTACGACGCCGCCCACGCCTGCCCGAACGGCGACTGCGTGGTCGAAGCGATCCGCATCCAGGCCGACATCCTCGCCGACCGCACCCGGCCCGATGCCGAACGCCTGCAGGCGCTGAAGTTCGTCGTCCACTTCGTCGGCGACGTGCACCAGCCACTACACGCCGGCTACGCCCGCGACCGCGGCGGCAACACCGTGCAGGTGAACCTGCACGGCAAGGGCACCAACCTGCATTCGCTGTGGGACAGCCGGCTGCTGGCGTCGGCCAGGCTCGGCGAAGATGCCTACGAAGCGCGGCTGCGGCTGGATCCCGACCCGCTGCCGGCCGGCACCGACCCGTACACCCCGAGCGCCCCTGCCGTATGGGCCGAACAGTCATGCCGGATCGCCCTGGCACCGGGCGTCTATCCGCCAAGGTCGAGGATCGACGACGACTATCTGTTGCAGCACCGTCCCACCGTCGAGCGCCAGGTCCAGCTCGCAGGCGCCCGGTTGGCGCAGGTGCTCAATACCGCCTTGATGCCCCTGGACACCGGGATTGGAACCTCACGGGAGAAATCGACTCCTCTCCCGTTGTCCTGAAACAGGCGATGCTGGAGATGGCAGAAGCGCAGTTCCCGCAAGCGCGCTCCCACAATGTTCCGGGAGTTGGGAGCCGTGGAGCATTCTCGGCGCCCACGTCCGCGTTCCGTCATCCCCGCGAAGGCGGGGATCCAGCGTCTTTAGCTTCTACATCTGAAAAAGAATGTCACTGCCCCCCTCGCGGAACCACCCCAGCCGACTTGCCAACCCGCCCCACCGCATGAAAAATCCGCCGCGGGCCACCCACCGCACACACCGATGAACCGCTGGAAAGCCTCCGGCTCGCACCTGCTCCTGAGCATCGTTGTCATCGGCGGCATCGCCCTGGCCGCCTTCCTGCTCTGGTACCCCTACGCCCTGTACCGCGTCGCCGGCCTCGACCGCATCCTGCTGGTCATGCTCGGCATCGACCTCACCGCCGGCCCGCTGCTCACC
>JAFAEU010000044.1 GCA_023423855.1 Pseudomonadota bacterium
CTCCAAGGCCACCAACGCGGCCTCCAGGCGCTTGCGTCCTTCCCGGCTCCGGTACTCCGCCGGAAGCTCGGGGAGCCGCCCCAGCGCGTGCCAGGATGTATGCGGACCCGCTGCCGCCGTGGTGACGGTCAGACCCGACTGGAGCGCCGCGCGCAGGACTTCCAGCACCGCTTCGCTGTCGGCCTTGGCCCGGATGGCTTCGGCGCTGGCCCTGTCTGCCGCCGCGACTTCCGGCGCGATGGGTTCCAGCACGCCGAACAGCCCACGTTTCAGCGCCAGCGGCTCGGCCCTCGCGCCATAGTTGGCCTTCTCGTGCAGCAGCTCGATGCCGGATTCCTCGGACTCGACCAGGGCCAAGCGGGACCGCACGCTGTTGTGCCATTGCGTGGAGCCGCTGAAGTTGTTGCCCTTGCCGTTCCCGCGGGCGGCGGCCTTGTCGATGTGGGCCAGCAGCACGACTGCCGCGTCGTTGGCCTTCGCAATCTCCGCCAGTCGCCGGATGAACTTCCGCACCATCGCGCGGGCGTTCTCGTTGGCCCCGTAGGTGTCGCTGGCGTTGTCGATGATGACCAGCCTGGCACCGGCCGCGGCCTCCGCGACCAGCCCCATCATCGGCGTGAAGTCGATGAACCGGCCGTTGTCGGATTCGATGGCCAGCTCCGTCTCCGCGTCCGAGCCGTCGAAGATGGCCAGGTTTGCGATGACCTGCTCAATCGGCAGGCCGTAGACCTCCACGATCCGGCGCAGGCGGCGGCGCAAGACCTCGCCTTCGTCCTCGAAGCTCAGGAACACGACCGGGGCACGCTGGACCGTGAACGGCCCCCACGGCCTCCCTGCGGCCACGTGTGCGGCGAACGTCAGGGCCAGCATGGATTTGCCTACGCCACCATGCCCGCCCAGCAGGCTCACCACGCGCTGCGGCAGCAGCGGCTCGATGATGTGCGGCCACGGCGCGCAGTCCACCTGCATCACGTCCGCGAGGGACACCGGGCGCAGCGGGCTGGCGGGAACCTCGGGTGCCGGCAGCAGCTCCAGCAGCGCGTCTGCCGTCCCTCCTGCGGCGATCCAGTCCGACACGTCGCCCTTGTGGGGAAGGCCCGGCAACTCCAGCACGCGCACGCTGCGAGCGATGCCGACCAGGGATGCGCGCACCTTCTCTGCGTGGTCCCGGCCCGGATCGTCGTTGTCCGGCAGGATGACCACATCGCGGCCGCGCAGGAACTCCGCGTGATGGGGTCGCCACTTGCCAGCGCCACCCGCGTTGCATGTCGCCACCAGCCCCAGCGCGCGAACGTTGTCCACGTCCTTCTCGCCCTCGGCCACGAACACCAGTGCGTCGTCGGGCGCCGCCAGGACTTCCGGCAGGCGGTACGGCACCGGTCGCACGTCCTTGACCTTGTAGTCCCAGCCGCCGGCCCCGTCAGGCTTGCGCTGCAGGAACTTGTGACCGGCCTTGCGCACGACCTGGAACAGAATCTCGCCGCGTTCGTCGCAGTAGTCGTAGACCGCTGCAGGCGAATCGGAGCGGACCGGCTCGTCTTTCAGGAACCCATGCTCGCGAAGCCAATCGGCCGGGCGCTCGCTGCCGTAGGCACGCACCAGGTCCAAGACGCCGCCGCCTTCCTGCGTCTCGTGATTGAACCAGGTGTCGTTCTCGGCGTTGATCGCCAGACTGCCTTTCGTGCCGTAGCGCAGTTCGCGATCGTTCGACAGGTGCGGATTAGGCTCGCCCTGCAGCAGTTGGCGGGCGACGGGCGCAATCAGCCCGGTGAAGTCGTGGGCGGTCACTGGCCCCCCTTGCCATCCAGGCGCTGCAACAGCGGCTCGGCGCTCACGGCGGCGACGTGGTACTTGTGGGCGGCGCTCACGACGCACCGCCTTCGGTTGCTCGGCGGATGGCGCGGTTGACGGACTGCTTCGTCTTGCCGGTAGCCTTGGCTGTGGACGATGCGAATCCATCCGGCTGTGCATGGCCGTGCTTTGCAACATCAACAGCCGGAACAAGTTGTTCCACCTGTTTAGCCTCCCGCATCGCCTCCCAAACCTCCTTGCGCTTGGCGAGGTGCTCGGCTTCCTGGGTAGGCGTCAACTCACTCCGGCACAGGTTCTCGTCGATCTCGGCAAGCTGCGCCGGGCTGTCGCCATACAAAGCCGCGAGCCGTTGCACCTGCAGGGCGCTCGCGGTAGGCTTCGTCTGCAGTCGTGCCTCGCAATCCTTCTGCACCGAACGCCGCGGCTCGTCCCCGCGGCGTTCCTCGTTTGGCGGTCCCGAACCGCGGCACCGCGCATTGGCGTACGCCTCGGGCGGGCTCATGTAGTCGGCGTGGTGATACCGGCAGGCGCGCATCTAGGCCGCCTCCGCGAGCTTTTCCAGCAGCGCCCTGATATCGCGGGCGCGCCAGGCGACGGAGTTCGGCCCGAGGCGGACCGGCTGGGGGTAGCGGCCATCGCGGACGCCGCGCCACCAGGTAGCGCGGGAGACGGGGATCAGGGCAGGGGGCGCGTTGCGCTCGCGCTTCGTGCCGGTCAGGCCGCGGGCGCCGATGATGTCAGGGAGGCGGACGAATCCGTCGTCGGGGAGCTGCGAGGCGGGGTTGGTCATGGGGCATCACCGTTACTAGGTGATGCCTACTATCTACATCCGCGGCGGGGAGAAAATTCGACGCGATTCTCAGGGAATCGGTTGTTTCCTGATCTTGGCGTTACCGTGGGCCCGCGGAACATTCGCGGGTTGATCCGCGACCCATCTTGAATAGTATTCGGCCAGCTTCCGTTTCGTGGGGACGAGCCTCTCGACCAACACGTCGGCCATAAGGGCGTGCGTCTTGGAGATTGCTTCCTCCTTGGTCGCAATCATCTCCCCCGATTCGTTGAACATGTGGCGGTGAATCCACTGTTGCGCAACTTCCGGGATCAGCTCCGGAACCTTGCTCGCTGCCCGTCCGCGAGTTCGCTTCGGGGTATCGCCAGTCGCACCCTCCGCCACGATCCCGACGAAGGCATAGCGGTGCGTGTTCGAGACATCCATCCGCGCAGCCATCTTCCTTGCGCTCAAGAGAAGATCACGGGTACTTACCCCCACCTCTTGGTGCTCCTTCAGCAGTTCGACGGCGAAGATGCAGAAAAACAATGCGTCGGCACGGTTGTAGCCCTCATGGGGGACCGCTTCGCAGATCCAAGCCGCGAAAAGATGATGGAGGCGATCCAGCCAACCCAGGTCGATATTGCTCTCCAGCATGTGGGGAGGCGCTTCTGGCTTGAGCTTGATGCCGCCATAAACCTCCGCAAACGCGGCTGCAATCCTGTCGCCTGCAAGAATCGTTGGATCACGCTGGCCCCGGCCGAGCGCCGGGGCTTTCGTGGTGACCTTGGGCTTGGTCACGCCATCCGCTCCATGTTGGCTTCCGTGTGCCCGCGCCGCCGCAGCGCAGCGGCCACGAACACAAATCCCTGCCGGTCGTCCTCGGTGGCGGCCTGTGCTGCCGCGCGATCCCAACGCTCGGCGGTGTGGGTGCGGCCCAAGAGTGACAGCTTGACCATCAAGTCCACGTAATCCGCATACTCCGCCGGCACGCGAACCCGGTCTGTCGGAAACGCAATGATGTTCGCGGTCGAGTCGCCCGCGGCGTTCGTGATTACACTGTTGTTCGCCATATCGTCAGTTCTCAGGTTGGCGGTGTGGAAGGCGTGGCGGGGTGGCCTAAACACCCCGCTACGCCGCTTTACCGGCGGGTGCCGGATTTCTTGCCGATCGGCACGACCTCGCCGGACGCCTTCGGCGCCGTGGCGAACTTCGCCCAATCGGACATCATGCGTTTGCGCTTTTCGAACAGGTCGCCGCGCCGATAGGCAGCTTCGACCTTGTCGCCGATGGTGTGCGCCAGCGCCATCTCGGCGACCTCGCGCGGGTAGTTGGTCCGCTCGGCCGTCCAGTCGCGGAAGGTCGACCGGAAGCCGTGGGGAACTGCTGAGACCTTCATCCGACGCACGACCTGTGATAGAGCCATGTCGGACAGCTGGCCGCCGTTCGGCGCCACGAACACCAGGTCGTTCCCGACGAACTTCGGTAGCACCTCCAGCAGCGCCAGCGCGGGCGCCGAGAGCGGCACGCGATGTTCCCTGCCGGCCTTCATGCGGTCGCCGGGGACAGTCCAGACCTTCGCCTCCGTGTCGATCTCCGACCACTTCGCCCCGCGGATCTCGCCGGAACGGGCGGCCGTCAGGATGGCGAACTCCAGCGCACGGGCGGCGATGCCTTCCTGTGCCCGCAGCGCGACCAGGAACTCGGGCAAAGCGTCGTAGGGGAGGGCGGCATGGTGGCGCACCTTCTTCACCTTGGACGGCTTCGGCAGCAGCTTGTCGAGGTGCCCGCGCCACCGGGCGGGGTTGTCGCCGCTGCGGTACTTGGCAGCCGTGGCCCAGTCCAGCACGGACTCGATCCGGCCGCGGACGCGGTAGGCGGTTTCGGTCTTCGTGGTCCAGATGGGTTCCAGCACGCGCAGGATGTGCGGGGTGTCGATGTCTTCGACCGGCATGGCGCCGATGACGGGCTTGGCGTAGGTGTCGAGGGTCGAGCCCCATTGGTCGGCGTGCTTGGCGTTCTTCCACTCCGGACGCTTGGCGTCGATCAGCAGCTTGGCCGCTTCGGTGAACGTGAGCCGGTTCAGCAGGGCGTGCCGCTTGGCCCTGCGCTCGGCGACGGGATCGCGGCCTTCGCGGACGGCGGCGCGGGTGGCGCGTGCGTTCTCGCGTGCTGCGGCGAGGGTGACGTCGGGGTATCCGCCGAGGCCGATGTCGCGACGCTTGCCGCCGACCATGATGCGCAAGATCCACGAGGCCGCATTGCCGCGCACCTGCAGGTACAGGCCCGTTACTCCGCCGACCGCATGGAACCCGTCAACCGCCGCCAGGCGCTTGATCTGTACGGGTGCCAGTTCGAATCCCGGCTTTGCCAACCCCACACCTCGCCCAACAGTCCCCGATGAGATTGGACGATACGCCTTGAAACACGGTGGAGCAACACGGAAGCTGAAAACAAGGGGTTTTGTTCAGTATTTGAGATTCCATGACTCCGCGTGAAACGTGCCTTATTCAGACACTCTCTCCGCCAGGTCCCCAGCCTCACTTCACCGCGATATCGAAGTGGTACACGTCCTCGCGTACGCCGAGTTTCGTGTACAGCGCCACCGCGGGCGCGTCGGGCGGATCGGCCTGCACGTAGATCACCCACGCGCCGCGTTCGCGCGCAATCGCGCGAAGTTCCTCGATCAGCGCGGTCGCGATGCCCCTGCGGCGATGCGCCGCGTCGACGGCAAGATCGTAGATGTAGACCTCGCTGCGCGCCTGCTCGAACTTCGGCAGGTCGTAGGCGGCAAGTCCGCCGACCACGTCGTCGCCCGCGATCGCGGCGATGGCGATGAAGTGGTCGCCTGCCAGCAGTTTGCGCAGGTAGGTATCGTCGGGCTGCGCATCGGTGTAGGTCCCGATGTCGTCGAATGCCTTGCCCATCATCGCCAGCATGGCGCGGAACTGTGCCAGGTCGCCAGCCGCCAGGCGCCGAATCTCGAGGTCCTCGCGCGTCATCCACGTCTCCTTGCGGGTCCGGTGCGGCTAGTGTCCACGCCTTGCGCCGCGCGCGCCATCCGCGATGCAGGTCGCGGATACGCGCCGTGTCCCGCGACGTCGCCCTGCATTCGCTTGCGCCTGCACGCCGCATGGCGCTAGCCTCGGGACCGGGGATCAACCGCACGGGGGAAGGCAAGGATGACGATCCGGGTGTTCATGGTCGACGACCATGCGCTGGTGCGCGCAGGGATGCGCATGATTCTTTCGGGTGAAACCGACATCGAGGTGGTGGGCGAAGCCGACAGTGGCGAGGCCGCGCTGCCGCTGATCCGCAAGCTGCAGCCGGACGTGGTGCTCTGCGACCTGCACCTGCCTGGCGTCAGTGGGCTGGAAGTGACCGAACGCGTGGTCAAGGGCGGGCACGCGAAGGTGATCGTGGTGTCGGTGCTCGAGGACGGGCCGATGCCGCGCAAGCTGATCGAGGCGGGCGCGGCGGGCTACGTGGGCAAGGGCGGCGATTCCAGCGAGCTGTTGCGCGCGGTGCGCG
>JAFAEU010000074.1 GCA_023423855.1 Pseudomonadota bacterium
CCCGCCGCACGAGTACCACAGCATCGGCAACGCCAGCGCCGACGCGGTCGCGGTCTCGGTCCACATCTACCAGGCGCCGATCGAACACTGCTGCAAGTTCGAGCCGCTGGACGGCGAGTGGTACCGGCGCGTCGACGCCAGCCTGGCGGTCGATCGCGCCGCCTGAGCATCATCCGCGCGCGATAGCATCCCCCCCCTTCGCGGACCATCGACATGTTCCGGGACTTCCTGCTCGCCTCCGCGCACCACCTGCTGTTCTTCGGCCTGATCGCAATGCTCGTGGTCGAATCCGCCCTGCTCGCGCGCCTGCCCGACGCCGCCACCGTCCGGCGGCTGGTCGGCATCGACCGCGGCTACGGCATCATCGCCGGACTGCTGCTGGTGATCGGCCTCGTCCGCGTCTTCCACGGCGTCAAGGGCAGCGACTTCTACCTGCACAACCCCTGGTTCCACGCCAAGCTCGGCGCCTTCCTGCTCGCCGCCGCGCTGTCGATCTGGCCAACGCTCGCCTTCCTGCGCTGGCGCCGTGCGCAGGACGCGCAGCCGCAGCAGCTGCCCGATCCCGCGCAGGTCGCGCGCGTGCGCGGCATCATCCGCGTCGAGATCGCGCTGGTCGCGGTGATCCTGGTCTGCGCCGCCGCAATGGCCCGCCACGGCGGCCTCTCGCTCTGACCTCTCCGGGGCCAGGCGGCCTCCGCTATACTGCGCCCCCGCGCCGGAATGGCGGAATCGGTAGACGCAGCGGACTCAAAATCCGCCGCCCTTAAAAGCGTGTGGGTTCGAGTCCCACTTCCGGCACCAGGACAGCGAAGGCCAGGCGATCGGCCTGGCTTTTTTGTCGCGTGTCGTCCGCTGGCAGGCTGAGATCGTCCGCCGCCCTTCACCTGTCACTTCGACCGAAGGGAGAAATCTTCTCCCCGAGCACCGGATGGGAGATTTCTCCCTTCGGTCGAAATGACAAGAAGACGGCCAACCCGGACACTGCCAATCTCCGTCCGACGCGGCATGGGTCGGGGCTGGCTGCGACGTCGCCAACCTCCAGCTGAAGCGGCACGTTCCTGAAAAGCTGGATCCCGGCTTTCGCCGGGATGACGGCTCGTTCAGACATTCCCCAGTCGTACGGAGAACCTCGGCTTTGCCCGGGATACCTACTTCTCTTCGCCGGCCTTTTCCCTGGCCGCCTTCGCACGCGCAATGGCATCCTCGCGATAGGCGTCGATGTGCGGCAGGTCGCGCAGCAGCTTCGAATGCGGGTCCAGCGTGTAGTGCGTGCCCGCCGGCAGTTCGACATGGTCCTTGCCGCCGTCCATCGGCACGGTCACGACGCGGCCGCCGATGCGCATGTCCACCGGCATCGGGAACGGCAGGTCGTCGGGCGTCTTCCAGCGCAGGCGCAGGCCGGTGGCGTCGCGTTCGGCCAGCAGTTGCGGCAGTGCCGCGCGATAGACGTAGACGTCGAAGAACCAGCCGTAGTCGCGGCCGGTGACGTCGTTGACGATGTCGACGAACTCGCGCGTGCTGGCGTACCGGGGCTGGAAGTTGCCGGGCTCGGGATCGTCGCGACCGTAGACCAGGCGACGGACACTGGTGAAGAAGGCCTCGTCGCCGATCAGGCCACGCAGGGTGTGCAGGATCCAGGCGCCCTTGAAGTAGATGTCGTGGCCGGGGCCGATCTCGTCGCTGTACACCACCTCGACCACCTGCGATTTGCCCGACACCAGCGGGAACCTGTTGGCGATACCCGCGCGCATCTTCAGCAGGCTGGCGTGGTACTCCATGTCGCCGCGCAGCCACTGCAGGTACAGCGGCTGCATGTAGCTGCCGAAGCCTTCGTGCAGCCACATCTCGTCCCAGTCGACGTTGGTCATCTGGTTGCCGAACCACTCGTGGGCGAACTCGTGGTGCAGCAGCCAGTCGTAGCCGTATTCGTCCTTTTCGTAGTCGTTGCCGTAGGCGTTGATGGTCTGGTGCTCCATGCCCAGGTGCGGGGTTTCGACCACGCCCATCTTCTCGTCGGCGAAGGGATAGGGGCCGATCACCTGCTCGAAGAAGTCCAGCGCCAGCGGGAACTCCCCGAACAGCACCCGGGCCTGCGCGCCGCGTCCCGGCAGGTGCCAGAAGTGCAGCGGGATGGTGTTGCCGTGGCGGCTGCGGTACTCGCCCTTCAATTCTTCGTACGGGCCGATGTTGAGCGCGATGGCGTAGGTGTTGGGCGATCGCGCGCGCCAGCGATACGTGCGCCAGCCGTCGCTTTCGTCCACGCCCAGCAGCACGCCGTTGCCGGCGGCAACCAGCGGCGCGGGCACGGTGACGTGCTGCTCGACCACCAGCGGCTCGCCCTGCGGATGATCGATGCAGGGCCAGAACAGGTCGCAGCCTTCGCCCTGCACGCTGGTGGCGATCCACGGCTGCCCCTCCGGCGTCTTCGACCAGACGAAGGCGCCGTCCCAGGGCGCCTTCTGCGCGACGCGCGGCTTGCCCGCGTACACGATGCGGGCCCGCACGCGATCGCCCTTCGCGAGCGGTTGCGGCAGGTCGATGCTCAGCCGTCCCTCGGGGTTGCGCCAGGCCGACGGCGGCAGTGCGGCGCCGTCGATCTCGATGCGCTCGATGCCGAGATGGTGGTCCATCTCCAGCACGAGACGCGGCAGTGGATCCAGGGCGAGGAACTCCAGCGTCGCGTCACCCTCGATCTTCTGTTCCTCGGGCAGCACGCGAAAGCCGAGCAGCGCGTGCTCGAAGCGCACCGCGACCTGCTCCGGCGTGCGCGGGCGCCCGGAGTCCATCGTGAGCTGCGTGCGTTCCTGCGGTTCCGCGGCCAGGCTGGCGCACGGCAGCGCGCAGGCCATGACCATGGCTTGGATGAACGGCTTCATCGGCATTGCCTCCCCGTGCTCCCGGCCGCATGGTGCCACGCGCGATATCGCCGCGACAATCGCCATCTGCGCGCATGGCGTGCCGATGCCGCACTGCGCAATCCCCGAAACGCGACCGCGATCCGTGCCCGCAGACTCACGTCGCGATAACCTGCGCCGCGGTACTGACCGTCTGCAAGTGGTTGCGTCGATTCCCCCGGCATCCCCACAGGACCCCCGCATGCGTACCTCCCTGTTGGCCCTCGCCTGCCTGGCGCTTTCCCTCACCGCCTGCGACGACCTGTTCGTCGATGCTTCGGCCGCAAGGGACGAAGCCCCGGAGGCGGAGAAGTCCGAACGCATCGTGGCGGTGTCCGCGCAGCGTGGTGCGTCGCAGACGCCCACCCCCGCAGTATCGCCACCCGCACGCGTCGCCGCGCCGGCGCCGAGAGCCCCTGTGGCGAAGGCCGCCAGCGAACGCCAGACCGGCGGCCGCGGTCCGCGCCGACAGGTCGTCGAACCGGACCCGCCGTTCCAGCGCAGCAACGTGGCAACGCTGGACGAGCCGTGGGCGATGGCCTTCCTGCCCGACGGCCGCCTGCTGGTCACCGAGAAGGCGGGCCGCCTGCGCCTGGTCAACGTGTCCAACGGCCAGGTCGGCACGATCAGCGGCGTGCCCACGGTCGCCTATGGCGGCCAGGGCGGTTTCGGCGACGTAATCCTGCATCCGCAGTACGCGAGCAACCGCCGCATCTACCTCAGCTACATCGAGCGCAGCGGCGCGATCTACGGCGCGGTGGTGATCCGTGCCCGCCTGACCCTCGATTCCGGTGGCGGCGGCAACCTGACCGAGATCGAGCGCATCTGGGAGCAGGCGCCCAAGGTCAGCGGCCAGGGGCACTTCAGCCACCGGCTCGCGTTCGATTCGGGCCGCAAGCTGTGGATCACCTCCGGCGATCGGCAGAAGTTCGATCCGGCGCAGGACATGGGGGTCAACCTCGGCAAGCTCATCCGCCTCAACGACGACGGCACCGCCCCCAGCGACAACCCCTTCTTCAGCCAGGGCGGCATCGCCGCGCAGGTGTGGACGCTGGGGCACCGCAACCCGCTCGGCATCGCCTTCGACGGCGACGGCCGCCTGTGGGTGCACGAGATGGGGCCGCTCGGCGGCGACGAATTGAACCTGATCGTGAAGGGACGCAACTACGGCTGGCCGATCGTCTCCAACGGCAACCACTACGACGGCGCGCCGATTCCGAACCACAGCACCCGCCCCGAGTTCGAGGCGCCGAAGGCCTGGTGGACGCCGGTGATCGCACCGGCGGGCATGATCATCTACTCGGGCGACCTGTTCCCCACCTTCCGCGGCGACGCCTTCATCGGCGGGCTGGCCTCGCAGGCGCTGGTGCGCGTGCGCTTCAACGGCACCAATGCGACCGAATACCGGCGCTATGCGATGGGCAGGCGCATCCGCGAGGTGGAACAGGGACCGGACGGCGCGATCTGGCTGCTGGAGGACGGCGCAGGCGGGCGGCTGGTGAAGCTGACGCCGCCGGGGTGATGCGCGGTCGGCGCCGCCCCACAACCGGCCTGTCATTTCGACCGCAGGGAGACATCTCCCGACCGGCGCGGAAAGAAGATGTCTCCCCGCGGTCGAAATGACAGCCGTAGGTCGGCGCTACGCCCCCGACGCCCGCCCTATCTGCAAACGCGGGCGCGGCCGCGGTCAAAATGGAAATGGTCGGCGTGCGCGGCGTTGTAGTCGGGGCCGAGCACCGCATCGAAATGGCGGCAGGCGCCGTCGCGCAATTCGCGCAGGAACGCCGCTTCCGCATCCGTTGCGCCGTCGTCGGCCGTGGCCGGCGCCCAGTCGGCGAGCACGCGGACGCGACGGCCGTCCTCGAGCACGAAGCCGCCGATGTCGAACGCATCCGCGGTCGCATGCCGGCTGCGCCGCCCGCCTTCGCGGCCGTAGAGGTTGCGGCAGGCGTAGGAGCCGAAATGCTCGATCGCGACCACCCGGCGGCCCAGGTGCGCCTGCGCCGCCTGCTGCAGGGCGTGGCGTTCCCACATCGCCAGCGACAGCGCGGCGCGGCAGCTCAGCGCGAACGGCTCGCCCACCGCGACGCTCGTGCGCTCGATGCGCAGCGCGTTCTCGAAGCCGCAGCCCTCGCCCGTGCGCCGGTCTTCCATCGCCGTCGCCCGCAGTTGCGCCTGCGCCAGCGCGGCGCGGCATGCGGCGCGGTCGGCCGAGGCGCGATCGAGCTTGAAGCGGGTGAGCAGGTTCGGCGTGTCACCGATGCGCAACGGCGCCCAGGGATTCCATTGATCGGGAATGCGCAGCGCGCCCGACAGCAGCGCCCAGGCCGCCAGCGCGACCAGCAGCAGGAACAGCAGCCCGCCATAGCGGCGACGTCGAGCCGGGGTTTCCATTCGCCGCATCATCGCGCGTGGATGCCCAAGCGCGCGTGATGGACACGCGACATGTCCGGAGCAGGAAACGCGTGGAGGCCGCATCCCCCATTCCGTCATCCCGGCGAAGCGCTTTGCAACAGCCGAAGGCTGGTCAAGCCGGGATCCATCTCGCCGTTGCCGTGGCTGTTGAATGC